>CAZFSC010000045.1:0-18261 GCA_964521585.1 uncultured Limnohabitans sp. | reverse complement strand
AAAATGTACGACGTAATAGTTATAGGTTCCGGTCCAGGTGGTTATGTGGCAGCGATTCGTTGCGCCCAGCTTGGAATGAAAACCGCCATTATAGAGAAATATCCAACTTTGGGCGGGACTTGCCTCAACGTAGGCTGTATTCCTTCCAAGGCATTATTGGATTCATCAGAGCATTACCACAATGCCGCACACACATTCAAGACGCATGGCATCAATCTCAGTAACCTCAAGGTTGATCTCAAGCAGATGATCTCCAGAAAGGAAGAGGTCGTAAAGCAAAATGTGGAAGGGATTTCATATTTGATGAAAAAAAACAAAATCGAAGTTCATACCGGAGTTGGTTCTTTTATCGATAAGAATAAGATTAAAGTGACCAAAGAGGATGGATCTTCTGAAGAGATTCAGGGTAAAAATATCATCATTGCTACTGGTTCTAAGCCTTCTAATCTTCCTTTTATCAAACTGGATAAAGAGCGGATCATCACCTCTACGGAAGCTTTGAAAATGAAGGAAATTCCCAAGCACCTCATCGTCATTGGCGGTGGAGTGATTGGTATGGAGCTGGGCTCTGTCTATGGTAGAATGGGCTCGAAAGTCAGTGTAGTGGAATTCATGGATTCATTAATCCCTACTATGGATCGAACTATGGGCAAAGAACTACAAAAGTCCCTGAAAAAAATCGGATTCGAATTTTACCTGAAGCATAAAGTCACTGGAGTAGAAAACAAAGGAAAAGAAGTGACTGTCAAAGCTGAGAACGAAAAGGGCGAAGTGGTTGAAATCAAAGGCGATTATGTTTTGGTTTCGATCGGAAGAAGGCCCTATACGGATGGTCTGAATGCTGAAGCAGCTGGTGTGAAAATCACAGAAAGAGGTCAGATAGAAGTAAATGATCATCTGCAAACTTCTACTTCAAATATTTATGCTATAGGTGATGTGGTAAAAGGGGCAATGCTAGCTCATAAGGCCGAAGAAGAAGGTGTATACGTAGCTGAAATGATTGCTGGTCAAAAGCCACATATTGATTACAATCTGATTCCTGGTGTCGTTTATACTTGGCCTGAAGTGGCTGCTGTAGGATATACCGAGGAGCAATTGAAAGAAAAAGGTATCAAATATAAAACTGGGAAATTCCCATTTATGGCATCTGGAAGAGCTCGGGCCTCGATGGATACCGATGGCCTGGTTAAAGTGTTGGCTGATGCCACTACAGATGAGATCCTCGGGGTGCATATGATTGGTCCTCGGACAGCTGATATGATCGCAGAAGCTGTGGTAGCAATGGAGTACAGAGCATCTGCAGAAGATATTGCGCGCATGTCCCATGCGCATCCGACTTATACTGAAGCATTTAAGGAAGCCTGTCTGGCTGCCACAGACAACAGAGCTCTGCATATTTAAAGAATCAATCTACTAGATTTAAGCCATTCAGTTTGTACTGGATGGCTTTTTCTTTTTGGATAAAAATGAGTTTCTTTCATTATGAAATCGAGCATGTCTTTGACGACACACAGTGAGACGATTTTTTACCCTGCGGGATTTCGTTAGACTGGTGAAAAACAATTATTCAGATGAAATTTAATATCGCGATTATCGGTGCAGGCAATGTCGCCTGGCATTTGGCTCCAGCTTTAGAGGACGCAGGACATACCGTAACCGAGGTGTTTGCAAGGTCAATTTCCTCTGCTTCTAAGATCACTGAGCGAGTGTATCTGGCGGAGCCAAAAGATGACTTTGATTTTTCGGAAAGTAAAGCTGAGATTTTTATTCTCAGTATCAGCGATTACGCGATTTCAGAAGTTGCGGATTCATTGATTTTGCCTGAACAATCCATTTTAGTCCATACTTCTGGCACAACGCCTATGGATATTTTAGGCTATAGCTCAGCTTCGCAGATCGGCGTCTTTTATCCTTTGCAGAGCTTTTCTGTAGGTAAGAAAATCGATTTTGCGGATGTCCCAATTTTGATTGAGTCGGATGATCAAGAGACACTCCAAAAACTCAAAAAGTTGGCAAAGAGTCTTTCAGATCAGATTTATACAGTAAGATCAAAAGATCGAAAGGGATTGCACGTGGCAGCTGTCTTTGCAAGTAATTTTTCCAATCACATGCTTCGGATCGCAGAGGAAATCATGCATCGTCAGGGCTTGGATTTTGAAATGCTAAAGCCTTTGATCATAGAGACGATCTCCAAGAGTCTTGAAATTGGTGCAAAAAAGGCACAAACCGGACCTGCAATCCGAGAAGATTACGAAACGCTTGAAGCGCATCACCAATTTTTAAATTACAATGAGAATATTGCGGAAATCTACCGGTTGATCTCACAGGATATCATTGATACTTAATTTTTTTTATTTCGTAGCCTTAAAAGTGCGCTTAAAATTAATATCCTAATTTAATTTGACATTTGGTTTAAAGTGTTTAAATTCAGGTGTTTACAAATGAGTTTTATTTTTAATTTAATTTTTATCCACTATAAATTATTCTTATTATGAGCTACGTCAATCGAACATTAAGATCCCTGCCTTTCGGAAGAATCATCGGAGGCCCCATGGTAGCAGCCATTCACGCGCAAGCTTTGGCAGCCAAGTCAACAGTCAACTTCATCAAGGAAGTTGGATTCAAATCGACTTCTGAAGAACTTGATGGTAATTCAGATGAGAATATAGGTGACGTACGGAACGTAACTTTTAAATACAAACGAAAGAAAGCTGCGGGGAGCACGGGAGATAACCCGGAAGGAGAAGAGGAAGTCTCACTTACAGTTCCGATTTTGACAATCGTCCCTATTCCCTATATTAGAATCGAGGAGATGACAATCCGTTTCACTGCCAATATCACCGAGCAACAGGAGTATAAATCTGCAAGTGCAAGCAGTGGAAGTGTGGCTACTGATACCACAATGAATTTCAAAGCTGGAGGATTTTTTTCACCGGTCAAATTCAATCTGAATGCTAAAGTGTCCACCAAAAACAACTGGAGTAGCAGCTCAAGTAATAAAGTAAATACTTCTACTCAATACGTAATGGATGTACAGTTGCGAGCTGTACAGGATGAGATGCCGGCAGGATTGGCGAGAGTGCTCGATATCATGGAGCAGGCAATTCTTGAAAAGCCTACTACCCCAACAACGTAACAGTTAATTCCTCTTTATTTTAATCAACGTACCATGAGTCAGTTGAATCAGATCATTGCGTCTTTACTTAGGGACATCAATGAGGCAAAAGCCATGGCAGACACAGCCTCACGTACTTTGGCTTTAACTTATTCCTCAGATGATGTGCTTAAATTTTTTCCTATACCTAGGATCGGGATACAAAATCTGGAAGTTGAAATGAAGTATGCAATTGAAGGGGTGGAGGAAAAACCATTTGAAAGTGGGCAATCCAGGGAAAGGTTGGAAAATTACATTAAAAATTTCTCGGCAGAAACAGCGCGAGAAATACGCTCAGAAATAGGAAAAATCACCTCAAAAAATGAATTGTATAAAGATCTCGGTGATCAATATCCTAATGACCTCTGGCAAGAAAATGTGGCAAAAATGATTTCCGGAAAATTAGAAAACCTGACAAATCCAGGAGCGGAAGTATCAAAAAACATACAGTCTGCCAAGAAATCACTTCAAGAAGAGCTCCCTCAAGTAATTCCTTCAGTGATCAAATCCGCAGGTTTTGCGGTTGTTCCTACTGCTAAAGGAAGTTTTGAATTGGTCGGGATAACTGAAGAGGAGGAAATCGACTTCAGAGTTAAGAAAGATTACGTGTCACATCAAGAGGCTCTTTCTGATGTTAACAAACTTTCTGAATCCTTTGCATCAAACAAGGTTACGGTTTCTGATTTCAAGAAAGATGCAGTTTCTAAAATGGACCTTGCCAATATCAAAGTTGGTAACATGGAGCTACCTATCGTTGTAGAATCTAAAAAATTAGGCAGTGTCCAGCCAAAAAGCTTTTTCGAGAGTTTGGTTACTAAAAAGGCGTCCACGGTCAAAAACCCCCGAATAAAACAACCTTGGCTAATAGGAAGACCCGGACCGGCTCCCAGACCAAATCCTGGGAATTCTCCATCCCGACCTGCCGCGCCGGAAGAAGATGAATCTCTTCGCCAAGTTGCTAATGAAATATTGGCTAGAAGAATTTTGCAGCTGGAGACAGCTATCAGTCAGCTCACAAATGAAACCAAGTCAACTTTTCTAAATGTCTCCGTGGATTCTGAAAAACTCAGCAAAGTAAAATCAGAGAATGTCATGACAATCAAGTTCACGCTAAACTCGCAGGATTATACGATGCTGGAAGATGAGTCTAAACCATCCATATTATAACACTAAGCCAATGATTACACCCAGATATATTTCAGAGCTTTTGGGAGCGCCAATGGCAGCAATTGTCCAAGCAGAGGGGATCGCAGCCCGTGCAACAGCAGATTTTATCAAAGAAGTTGGATTCACAAGCCAGTCAGATAATATGGACGGGGATTATGGAGCCATCAGAAATGTAACTTTCAATTACGAGCGTGTTAAAGCAGACGGGAGCATAGAAATTGCAAAACTTGCTGTACCATTATTGACGATTATTCCTATTCCTTCGATCCAGGTAGTTGAGGCAGAGATTGAATTTGACCTGGCTATGGCTCAGCCAGAATCCAGTGCTCCTCCAAAGACAGGAGGGGACAAGGATAAGCTGTTTTTACATCGGCCGATCCAATTGAAGGCGATTTTTGCTAAAAAGCAAAGTTCCTCGTCCAATGCTCCGGTGACATCAGCCACTTCAAATATGAATGTCAAAATTAAACTTGCCCAATCCGAATTGGCAGTGGGCATGGTACAGCTAATAAATATTTTAGATTCGGCTAACAAGGAAAAATAATGTCAAGCCTTTTTGAATTTATTAGAAATTGGATTAATAAGTTATTTGGCAAAGTCAAAAGCGAGGCCGCTCCTGTCATTGCTGAGCCAGTACCAGAGGTATCCATTGCAAAGACACCGGGTCTGAACTGTCCTGTCTGTAGCCATCGAATCATAGTCAGCATTGAGCATCTGCTATCAGGGCAAGCTTTGGAATGTCCATCCTGTGGTCTGGAACTGACGGTTGATGATGAGAAATCAAGTGCTGCTCTAGAAGCATTGCATAGACTTCAAAAAGGTCTAGACGAAGCATCCAAAATCAAATCCAAATCGCAAATTTAATTTTCCCAATTCCCGAATTTCCCGTTTTGGTAGTCCAAATAAGCCTGCCGGATCTCCGCCTGAGTATTCATCACAAATGGTCCTTGAGCTACAATGGGTTCATTGAATGGTTGGGCATGACCGAGAATAAGGATTGAATCTTCACTTGCCTCGAATAAAATCTCACCTTCGGTATTCTCAAATTCAATCAGATGTCTAAACTGTACTTCCTTTCCGTTTACCATCATGCTGCCTCTCACCAGATAGCAAAAGATATTTTCTGATGCAGGGATCGATTTTGAAATTTTCCCGCCTTCCTTAAAATAGATCGTACTCATTGTAAGCGGAAAGCTCCCTTCAAATGATCCTTGAGTTTCTCCCCATTTTCCAAAAAGTTGCTGCACTTTTACTTTTCCAGAATCAGTCTCAAAAGAATTGATCTCTTCTTCCTGGAGACCTACATAGCGGGGAGCTGTCATTTTTTTTGCGGCCGGGAGATTAAGCCAAAGCTGTAGGATTTCCAATTCACCACCTTTTTTCTTAAAGTCAGCGCTACTGACTTCTGCATGAATCAACCCACTACCGGCAGTCATGTATTGAACTCCTCCGGAAGTAATCACAGATTCATGTCCTCCGGAATCTTTGTGTACAATATCACCTGCTATGATGAAAGTCACTGTTTCCATTCCCCGGTGTGGATGAGGTCCAAATGGCAATCCTTGATTTTGGGGAGGATAGACCTGAAAACCGTGATGATTGAGAAAAATAAAAGGGTCAATCTGATCCAAGTCACGTGTAGGCATTGGACTGTAAGTAATCAGGTCAGCGATAGGTCGGTATTCTGCTTTGTGAATTCTTTTAATAGGTCTCATAAAAATGACAGATTAGATGTATATACATTGAATAAATAAAAGGACCGGATAGTTCAAAAATAAGTGGATTTTATTTGCCTATAATTTGCCGAAGTTCAAAAAGATCAGTTCGTCTGTCTTTGAGATTTTGTACACTTCCAAACTCATTTAACTCTTTAAGCAGTGAAAGGTCCACATCAGCGATTAGGGTCATTTCGGTATTAGGCGTGGCTTCTGATTGAATCCCATTGCTCGGAAATGGAAAGTCGCACGGTGTAATCACCATGGACTGGGCATACTGCATGTCCATGTTATGGACTTTAGGCAAATTGCCCACGCTACCCGCCATTGCGACATAACATTCATTTTCGATCGCCCTGGCCATGGCGCAGTTACGGATTCTGGAATAACCATTTTGAATATCTGCCAGAAAAGGAATAAAAAGAATATCCATTCCCTGCTCAGCAAGGATCCTGCTCAGCTCAGGGAATTCTCCATCGTATCCGATCAATATTCCGATTTTTCCACAATCAGTATCATAAGTCTTCAGTGTTTGGCCGCCCTGCATCCCCCAAACCTTGGACTCAAGCGGGGAAATATGGAGCTTTTCATAAAGATCTATTGATCCATCCCTCTTGCAGAGATAGCCTACGTTGTAGAGTTTATCATTTTTGATTCTCGGCATGGAGCCGGTAATGATATTGATGTTGTAAGAGACTGATAATTTTGAAAAGCGTTTGGCGATCTCGTCGGTATATTTGGCCAAACCACGAATGGCCTGGGCCTCACTGAGATGATTAAATTCTGCCATTAGAGGGGCATTAAAAAGCTCAGGAAACAGTGCAAAATCAGATCGATAACCAGATACTGCATCTACAAAATATTCTGCCTGCTGCATTAGCTCATCCAGATCCTCGTAAAGTCGCATCTGCCACTGGATCAGTCCCAAGCGAACGATTGTCTTTTTGACGGAAGCTTTCGTGCTTGGTTTTTCATAGTAAATATTGTCCCATTCCAATAACACGGCGAATTCGCTGGAAGCTTCATCTCCTTCGAGGTAATTGCGCATGATCCTGGCCGGATGGAAATCGTTGGCCAATTGAAAATTCAAAACTGGATCGTAAATCTCCTTTAATTTCACCTTTTCCAAATATTCCTTAGGACTCATTTGGTCCATGTATTTATGGTAATTTGGAATTCGTCCTCCAAATACGATCCCTTTCAAATTTAGCTTTTCGCAAAGCTCTTTTCGATAATCATAGAGTCTTCTGCCCAATCGCAATCCTCTAAATTCCGGTTTGATGAATACATCGATTCCATACAAAAAATCACCATCGTCTGAGTGACTGTTGAAGGTGTAATCAGAGGTAATATCCTTGTAGGTATGCTCCCCTTCGAGTAACTCTTCTTTTACGACAATAGACAGTGCACATCCAGCGACTTTATCATTGACGCGAATGACTACCTGACCTTCAGGAAATTTAGCCAAAAGTGACTCGATTTGCTCTTCCCGCCAGTAGGCTTCAGACATGGTTCGGTAGCTGTCGATCATCGCAGCTTTTAGCTCCTTGTAATCCGATATTTCTAAAAATGAAAGACTAATATTTCCTACCTGTGAATTTTCCATGAGGGGTTTTCTGCTGCTTAAATAATTTTTTTGAATGAAACTTAAATTTAAAGGCGGTTCAGTTAAGAGTTTTATCTAAAACAAGAATGGTGCGAAGAAGTACATTGGCTCCGTTTGCGATATCTTCAGGAGAAGAATACTCATCGGGGGCATGTGAGATTCCGTCCTTACTGGGTATGAAAATCATTCCCATTGGAGCTATTCTAGCCATCTCCTGCGCATCATGACCTGCTCCGCTTGGAAGACTTTTGGTGCTTAGGCCAAGCTCTTTGGCTTGTGCATCGATTATTTGGCGAATGGAATCATCCGCCAATGCGGGTTTACTGGCTACTTCCTGATGGGTAATCCTAACTTCAACTCCGGCTTTTTCTGCCAGCTTTTTTGCTTTGGCTTCCAGATCGAAATAAATCTTCCAGATTTTCTCAGAAGAAAGGTCCCGGATTTCAAGATTCAATTTTACTTCTCCGGGAATGACATTGCCTGCTCCTGGAAAAGCCTCAATCACGCCGACAGTGCCTACCTGAGCCCCTTCGTAAGAGCGGATGGTTTCATTCACTGCTAGCACAAATTCTGCAGCTGGCAGTAATGCGTCTTTCCGCATATTCATCGGAGTGGTACCAGCATGATTAGCTTTTCCTTTAAAAGTAAATTGCCACCATTCAATGGCAACAATTCCTTCCACTACACCGATTTGAATTTTTTCCCGATCCAAATTGCCTCCCTGTTCGATATGTAATTCCAAGAATGCGGCCAAATCTCCTTTTTTACGAGCCATTTCGGGAATTCGATCCGGGTCTCCTCCAAGTTTTTTGATTCCTTCGAACTGAGTGATTCCGGCATTAGTGATGGTTTGTAACGCACTTTCGCTCAATTCACCCACCATAGCTCTGCTTCCTACCACTCCGCCTTCTTCATTGGTGAAGATGATCATTTCAAGCGGATGTATGGTGGATACATTATTATCTGCAAGTGTCTGCATCACCTCGATGGCGCTCATCGAGCCTACAGGCCCATCGTAATCTCCTCCGTTTGGCACTTCATCAATATGGGATCCAAAAGCGATTGGCTTTAATGAGGGATTAGTCCCTGCACGCTTTCCTATAATATTTCCTGCAAAATCGATTGAAACATCTAGTCCAGCTTTGTCCATTAATTCCATCACGTATTCGCGCGCGGCTAAATCATGAGATGAAAAAGCAATGCGATCTGAACCACCGGCAGCATTTTTGCCATAGGTAGATAATTTTTCAAGGGATTTATTCAATCGGTTGGAATTCACAGTCAATTGAGCTTGGGCTGTACCTATGAATGTCAATAGCAATAAATAGAAAAGCAGGTTTATTTTCATTTTCAGATAGTTTTATCAGCTTTAAATTAGTTTTTAAACGGCTTAAAGCAAAAAGTCCTTTCTGAAAAGAGAAAGGACTTTGTTTTGGGGAAAGTTTTATTATTTCAACCAGGCGAGTTGTACCTCGTCAGGGGCTTTCATTCGGTCTGCCAGGCGCATGTAGCGTTCCGACAGGTTAGCTAGGTAATCCTGGGCTTTAGCAGCGACATCATTCAAGCCGGTGATTGCTTCGATTTTCCAGAGATCCACAAGATGTTGAATGATGCGGGCGTAATCCCAACCCGTATAGATTCCGACTTTCTGTGTAATAGCTGAAAACTGACTGAACAGAGAAGGGTTGCTTCCTCCGGTTCCCATCATGATTGCAGGCATGGCAATTTGTTTTCGCATCATCTGCTCAAAAGCATGAATGGCGCCATTTGGATCGATTTCGAAAATTTTTGACATAAAGGTTTTATATGCCTTTTCATGTCTTGCTTCATCACCTGCAATGGTTTTGCAGATTTTTGAAAGGATTGGATCACCTGCTTTGTCTGCAAGTTTCCCGGTATTGACATGGGAGATTTTTGTCGCACGCTCCTGAAAAGAAGTGTAGATCATCGCCTGATAAGGATCTCCGTCGGTATTCGGGTCAAATCCATTGTATAGCAAGCGGTGAATAGTTTGCTCAACTGCTTTCATGTCCACTCTTCCAGTCATGTATAAGTACTTATTCAGCAGATCTCCATGACGGTTTTCCTCAGCAGTCCAAGCTTTAGACCATCTGACCCAACCGGAGTTGGACAAAAGATTCTTTTCTTCATTGATTCCTTCGAGCATGTTGAAATAGGTCTGATAAGAAGGTAAAGCCTCTTCAGTGATCATATTTCCCACTAGGGAGGTTAAAACCGTGTCAGGAATACCTTCTGCTCTTTTTTGAAGTAGCTTGATCTCCTCATATACTTCAGGATCTCCAAAATTTGGAAGGAAGTCAGAGGGCTGCCAACAGTCATCAGGGTCAACCAAAATATTGTCTACAGCATCTCCGACGATAGCGTCAAGTTGTGAGATTACCTCGATATTTTTTTCTAATTCGTAATTTATCGGCTTTGCCATAATCAATTGTCTTTTAAATCTTAGTCGGAAATGAAATGCTCACACTCCCATTTCGACAGGATAAATATAGTTACAAAATGCTTACCTCATTTTCTAAAACTTTATTTGTTTCTGTCTATTCATTTGAACGGTTAAAGAGTTATATAAATTCCTTTTTGGAGAAATTAAAAACCCTGGTCACAGTTTTCGAAGATTTATTTGCCAATAAATCTTTGATCTAAGCCGGATGTCAGGAGGATGAGCAGGGCAATAAATAAGCCTCCAATCAATTGGAGGCTTATTTAATATTTGGATAGGGAATTTTAATATTCCAATTGGTATGCAACCACTTTATTTTTCATGAAAGTAGGCACATAAACGATCTGCTCTTGTGCATTATATCCTATATCGGCAGTATTGGATTCGGCATCTTTGGTATCCAGCATCAGTGTTTCCCCATCGTTACTCACAAACCAGATTTCTCCTTGCCATCTTGAAGCGATGAAGTTACCATCCCCTAAAATAACCAAGCCATCCCCGCCAGTGACGTTGCTGTTGATTAGGGTAGTGGTACCATCGGCATTCCATTTTTTCAGCCCAGAGGCATCCAATCCGTAGATCGTTCCATCTTCGGCTACCGCTATTCCGTTGATGGACTCATTACCTTCAGAGATCGTGCTCACTTTACCATTTTCCAGCAAGTGAACTTTGCCGGTATTCATGTCTGTGAAATAGACTTTGCCATCATGCGTGTCGGTATCATTCAGGAATTTTGCACCCTCTACTTTGTACTTGTTTGTGACTTTAGCCGAGGCAATATCGATTTCAACCAGCTCATCGATATCAGTCACATAGAGCTTACCATTGGAGATACCCATTCCTTTTGGAGCGTTGAGGCCAGTCACCCAGTTTTGATTGGCAATCGTACCGTCAGTGTTCAAAATAGAAATGGAACCCTTACCGTCTTTCCCTGTTGGGTCGCCTTCGATATTTGAAACATAGAGTGTACCTGAAGAGGCATCCAAAAGTACAGATTCGCAGGTGATCAAAGTTTCGGGAGTTTCCCAAAGTTTCGTCAATAGAGGCGTTTTCACATCTTCCACGACTGCCATTTCTTCTGTCACTTCTTCAGTTTTTTGAGGACCACAAGCGATCATTAATCCTGTAGAAACTACCAAAAGGCCGATTTTAAGTGTTGTTTTCATCATTTTAGTTTTTTGTTAAAGTCCAGTTTTGTTGATTAAAATTTGATGGTGCGGTTTGTTTGAGCCGATCTTCGATTTTGTCAAGGTACATCGTGTTGTATCGGAGTCTGGTGATGTAGTTCGGTAAGGTGGGATCACCATTCCAGCAATGCTCTTCCCGGTCTCCATAAGTCACCTCGCCATTGTAATAGGGGTTTTGGGTTTGCTCTAAAAATTCTTCTGTCAAATATACAGCATTGTTGAGGTAGTAATTATCCATGTCACCGCAATAGATATGCACTTTTCCTTCCAGTTTTGGTCCTAAGGTCTCCCAATCCCGCTCCATGATGTAGCGAAGATCAAAATTTTCCTTCCAATAAGCTGCTACTTTAGGGTCAATTTCTCCTGTGTATTTATCCCAAATTGGTTTGGGATAACCATCATCTCCAACCGGAGAATAAACGGCCTGCCAAATGTCAAACTGTTCGCCTGAGCGGGTTTTGTCGCCTCCGATAGCCAGTTCACGGTGATTCATGTCCACTAGCATGGCACTGATGTGGCCCAAATAATTCCTGTGGCCGGGCCTGGGAGTACTTCTGAATTCACCTTTTTGATAGTAAGCATTTTCATCTTCATAGAGATTAACTGATGTGAATGCTCTGAAATCTATCGGGTCGGGACAAGCGGCAAAGCAGCCATTGTATTCCTCCGGATATTTCACCTGTACAGCCAAAGCTTCCCAGCCACCAGTCGAACCTCCATAGAGAAAGCGCGCCCAGCCTTCCCCAATTCCTCTAAATTCTTTCTCAATATGAGGAATCAACTCATAGGTGATCGCATCACCATATGGACCAAGATTTTCTGAATTGACTGCATAACTGTCATCGTAGAAAGGATTCGCATGCTGAATCTCAATTGCGATGAATCTTTTGAAATCATCGGAGATCCACTTTTGGTAAAAATCATAGGCTTCCTGCTGTTGTATTTTGGCATAACCGTAGATTCCAAACCGGTCACTGTAATCATCCTCTTTGAGTTCGGGATCAGGCGGTACAGTGCGGAATCCTCCGAAGTCATCCGGGTAGTGACCATGAAAAATCATGAGGGGATAAAATTGTTTTTGATTTTCTGCCCATCCTTCTGGTAAGAGCACATGCGCCCCTAAAAAGATATCTCTTCCCCAAAATTTCGAGAGTAATTCCGACTTGATTTTGATATGTTTGATGTATTCTGTATCGGCTTTTTCTGCTATGGGTGTAATAATCTGGTCAATTGTCAATTCGATTTTAGATCCCTTTTTTAAATTGATTTTTTTCGGATTGCTATAAATATTACCCGGGGCGATAGCCCATTTTCTCCCTTCTCCCTGATCCATCGCCAGTTTGATCGTTTTGCCATCCGCACGGGAGAAGGTCTCATATTTCACTATAAACGCCTGAGCAGTGTATTCACCTTCTTCCAGACTATCCAGATTTTCGATGGGATATCCGAAGCTTAAAGGATCGAAAATCAATTTTTCCCCACCTTCGTAATTTTCGAAATCCATCCCGAAAAGCTGTGCAGTCTCTACACCATCAGACACCAAAAATCGAGGTTCTTTATCTTCCTCTTTGGTCAAGATGAACAATAATCGCCCGTCTTTTACTTCAGAGGAAAGCTTGGGGTCGATGGAGATTTCGATCTGAGGAGGAGAGCCGGTAGTGCAGGACCAAGCAATTAGCAGCAGGGCCAGACTGAGTAGAAAATATTTCATAAGTAGGTGGTTTTGTACCTGAATTTACAAAAACTGATGTCAATCTTACTTTTAAGCACAATTATTTGGCAGTGTATCCAAAAGTCGGAAAACCATTTGTGGATTTTTATCAACTTCCAGCAGAAAAGCATTTATATTAAAATTCAAAAAAGGAATGGATTTTATCGAACCATCCTAAAACGACTTTATACTTATGAAAAAATTTCTTCCCCTAGTTTTGCTGGCAGGCCTTGCAGTCGCTTGCCAATCTTCCGAACCAGAAACGCTGGATTACTCCACATTAACAGATGCTGAGCTATTAACAGAAGCCAGAGTAATAGCACACTCGACAATCATAGTGGATGGCCACGTGGATTTGCCTTACCGGATGAAGGTGGGAGGATTCACTCTTCAGCGGGAGATTTTGGATGTATCGGTACGGACTGAAGGGGGTAATTTCGATTATCCTAGAGCTAAGGAAGGAGGATTGGATGCTCCATTCATGTCAATTTACATCCCTGCTATAAATCAACTCGTGCCTGGTGCCTCCAAGGCCCTGGCGGATTCCCTGATCCTGATGACGGAGCGGATTGCAAAGACATATCCGGACAAATACGCAATGGCTTATAGTCCTGATGATGTTGAGAGGAATTTTGCAAATGGATTGATTTCCCTTCCTATGGGAATGGAAAATGGAGCAGGTTTGGAAGATGATCTTGCCAATGTGGCTTATTTTCACAAGCGTGGAATCCGATACATTACACTTACCCATGGCAAAGACAATCTGATCGGAGACGCAAGCTACGATACCACTGGCACTCACGGGGGCCTTTCTGAATTTGGAGAGCAAGTGGTGAAGGAGATGAATCGGGTGGGAATTATGGTGGATCTGTCGCATGTGTCGGATAATACATTTCGCGATGCGCTGGCAATTACTCAAGTGCCTGTGATCGCTTCTCACTCTTCGGTAAGGAAATTTACCCCTGGATTTGAGCGGAATATGAGTGACGAATTGATTCAGGCCATGGCCAAGAATGGGGGGGTAATGATGATCAATTTTGGAGGATCCTTTATCGATTCTGCCTACGCAGCCGGCGCCGGCAAAGTCCGTGAGCATCTTATTAATTACATGACTGAAAACAACCTGAACCGTACGGATTCAGCCTATCAGGCTTATGCCGCATCTTATGCTGAAGCTAACAATCCATTCCCAACCGTGCAGCGTGTTGCGGATCATATCGATCATGTGAAAAAACTCGTCGGTGTAGATTACATTGGCTTAGGTTCGGATTTTGACGGGGTCGGAGATTCTTTGCCTACAGGCTTGAAAGATGTCAGTATGTATCCAAATCTCATTGCAGAGCTTTTGAAGCGGGGATATTCCAAGGAGGATATCCAGAAGATCTGCTATAAAAATATTTTCAGAGTCTGGAAGGCTGTGGAAGATTATGCTGCGGCACAATAAGGCTTTTGCCTCTACGAATAGGAATCCGTGCAGCTTTGGCGCACGGATTTTTTTATGCCGGGCCTATGAAAATTCAATTTTAAACCACTTGCATAAGGGTTGTTGTTTTCAAGAACTTGACCAGTAAGGAATAGAATTCAGGTATTTTTAATTCGTATCAGGTAATTCAATTTTCTAATCCTACCTGACGGATAAAACGAATCATTTTTGTTCAAGGCAGTTAAGATTTTCCCAGGCTTTTGATTCTGAAAAACTTCAATTAGCTGGTCGCATGATGCTGGGAAAGGTAAACCAAAATCGTTTTCCAGAGAGATCAGGAGGAAGTGAGATCTGGCCGATTTATTTCCCAGCTTGTTGAAAATTTTCTGCCAAAAATTCCGATTTTAATCTTAATAATCTCCTTTTTGAGCCATTATGGCGTGGAAATATGCTTGGAAGTAGTTTTGATAGTGGATGGGAAAGGAAGTGAAAGGCAGATGGAATTGTCGACTAAATCCTTCCTTAAAATCAAAAATTGTAAACAGAAAAATAGCTATAATGGACTTTAACCAATTCACTATTAAATCTCAGGAGGCAATCCAGAAGGCTTTGGAACTGGCTTCGGCAGCGGGGCAACCCAATATAGAGCCTGTTCACTTGCTTAAGGGAATTCTCGCTGAGGATGAAAATGTGACTGATTTCCTATTCAAAAAATTGGGAACCAGTAAACAGTTGATTAACCAAAAACTCGACGATCAGCTTTCGCGACTTCCCAAAGTAAGCGGAGGCCAGCAACCTTACCTTTCGGGTTCGGCTAATCAGGTGCTCACCAAAGCCAAAGATTATTTGAAGACTTTTGGTGATGAATTTGTTGCGATCGAGCATTTGATTTTGGCAATATTGGCCGGATCGGATTCCGCATCGCAAATTTTAAAAGATCAGGGACTGACAGAGAAAGCGCTGATCGAAGCAATCAAAGAACTTAGAAAAGGAAATAAGGTGACTGATCAAAACGCAGAAAGCAAGTACCGAGCACTGGAGAAATATTCAAAGAATCTGAATGATATGGCCAAAAAGGGTAAAATTGACCCTGTCATCGGCCGTGATGAAGAGATCCGAAGAGTGCTACAGATCTTGGCCAGAAGAACTAAAAACAATCCAATCCTCCTAGGTGAGCCTGGGGTGGGTAAAACTGCAATTGTAGAAGGGCTTGCCCAACGAATCGTTTCCGGAGATGTGCCCGAAAATCTTAAATCCAAGACTTTGATTTCGCTGGATATGGGCTTGTTGGTAGCAGGAGCCAAATACAAAGGTGAATTCGAAGAGAGATTGAAAGCAGTCATCAAAGAAGTCACCGATGCAGAGGGAGAAATCATCCTGTTTATCGATGAGATCCACACCCTGATCGGGGCTGGTGGCGGAGGAGAAGGAGCCATGGATGCAGCGAATTTACTGAAACCAGCATTGGCACGTGGAGAATTGCATGCAATTGGTGCGACCACGCTCAAGGAATACCAAAAATATATTGAAAAAGATAAAGCCCTTGAAAGAAGATTTCAGGCAGTGATTGTAGATGAGCCGGATGCGGCTGATGCGATTTCTATTCTTCGTGGTATCAAGGATAAGTATGAGTTGCATCACGGGGTACGAATCAAGGACGACGCTGTGATTGCTGCGGTGGAGCTTTCTCAGCGCTATATTTCTGATCGTTTCTTGCCGGATAAAGCCATTGACTTGATGGATGAGGCGGCTGCTAAATTACGGATGGAGATTGATTCGCTTCCTCAGGAATTGGATGAACTGAACCGTCGGATCATGCAGCTTGAGATCGAGCGGGAGGCAATTCGAAGAGAGAAAAACAAGGATAAAGAAACCGTGCTGAGCAAAGAAATCGCAGAACTTTCCGAAAAACGGGATGCGGTAAAGGCCAAATGGGAGAGCGAAAAGGCTGTCATCATGGGCATTCAGCGCGAAAAGGAAAATATCGACAAGTTCAAACTCGAAGCTGAGCAAGCAGAACGAGCCGGTGATTTCGGTAAAGTAGCCGAAATCAGATATGGCAAAATTGTCGAGGCTGAGAAAAAACTGGAATCATTTAAATCTCAACTTGCCGAGATGCAAGCAGGATCACCCCTCCTAAAAGAGGAAGTGGATCAGGAAGATATTGCTGCTGTGGTATCCAAATGGACTGGGATTCCACTTTCCAAAATGATCCAGTCCGAGCGAGAAAAGCTTTTACATCTCGAAGAGGAACTGGGTAGACGTGTGGCCGGACAAAAAGAGGCGATCACGGCGCTTTCTGATGCAGTAAGAAGAAGCCGGGCAGGTTTGCAAGATCCTAAGCGTCCGATCGGTAGCTTTATCTTCATGGGAACGACTGGTGTGGGTAAGACCGAATTGGCAAAAGCTCTGGCAGAATACCTCTTCAATGATGAGAATGCCATGGTTCGGATCGATATGTCAGAATATCAGGAGCGACATGCCGTCAGTAGATTAGTCGGTGCGCCTCCGGGCTACGTTGGATATGATGAAGGAGGACAGTTGACTGAGTCAGTACGAAGAAAACCATACTCTGTAATTCTTCTTGATGAAATCGAAAAAGCCCATCCTGACGTGTTCAATATTTTGCTTCAGGTCTTGGATGATGGCCGATTGACTGATAATAAAGGTCGGGTTGCAAGCTTCAAGAATACGATCATTATCCTGACTACCAATATTGGTTCACTGTTGATCCAGGAGCGATTTGCTGAAATCGAGGAATGGAACAAAGAGGAAGTCATCGAGAAGACAAAAGAAGAAGCATTTGACTTGCTTAAAAAATCTGTGAGACCAGAGTTCCTCAACCGAATCGATGAGGTGATCATGTTCGAGCCGCTTAATAAGCAGATTATCCGAAAGATCGTCGATATTCAATGGAGAGAAATTCAGAAACGTCTGTCCGAAGCCAATATTGAAATCGAAGCTACCAAAGAGGTCTTGGATTACTTGGGCGAAGTAGGATTTGATCCGCAGTTTGGTGCAAGACCGCTCAAGCGGACTATGCAACGTCTGGTCTTGAATGAGCTTTCCAAGCAGATTCTTTCAGGCTATATCAAAAATGACTCTGCCGTGCTGGTAGATTTGGATGCCGATAATCAGGTATATTTCAAAAATGTGGATTCTGAAGTAGAGGTATAATTCTTTGCGCTTGGAGTTAAAAGTTATAACCCTTGAGGTCTTAAGTGATCTCAGGGGTTTTTATTTTGACTGACGGAATTAATGCAAATACCATCACTTAGCTGACGCAATTCATATAAATTACGTCAGTTGAGATTTATTGAACTCAAAGCCTTTCAAACAGTTTTTAAAATAAAAACAGAAATGATCGAACACTTTTTCCAATGTCCGTATTGCTTTGAGGAAATCTCCATGCTTATTGATCCTTCTGTAGCAAAGCAGAAATACATCGAAGATTGTGAAGTGTGCTGCAATCCTATCTTGATTCAAGTGGAAATCGAAGGAGGAGAGATCATTATTTTTGAAGCTCAATCCATCGAACAATAATGTTATTCAATTCTAAAGATTCATTTGCTGAAATCTGGACTGTCCTGAAACACGAATTACATCGGGGAGCATTGGATTCCAAGCATCCATTTAGATATGTGACTTTGGCAACTCATAATGTGAATTCTCCTGCATTGCGAATGCTGGTACTTCGCGATGTAGACGAGGAATTGAACTTTTACCTTTTCACAGACTCAAGAAGTGATAAAGTCAATGAACTTCAAGAAAATCCGCATGCTGAATTTTTGGTCTATCATCCCGGAAAGCGTACCCAAATCCAAGTAAGAGGAAATG
>CAZFSC010000044.1:8765-22859 GCA_964521585.1 uncultured Limnohabitans sp. | reverse complement strand
CTCAAGGGAAGCCGCTTTATCAATCTGTTTTGGAGAAAAGTCAGGAATGGGGAAGCCCGGAAAACCTGATGTATGTGGTAGGCGCGACGCGGGGCGAATTGATAGGAGAAGTTCGCAAGCTGGCACCGGAGCATTTCTTCCTGGTTCCGGGAGTTGGTGCGCAAGGGGGAAGTCTGTCAGACGTTGCCAAATTCGGTATGAATTCTACCTGTGGTCTTTTGGTCAATTCCAGTCGGGGAATTACCTATGCTTCGGGAGGAAAAGATTTTGCAAAAGCAGCTCGACACGAGGCTCAACAACTTCAAAAGGAGATGAAAGCCTTGCTGGAAAAATATCTTTGAATTGCAGATTGTGGCTTTAGGATTTTTGAAAGATATATGGGAATTTATCTTTTGAAATCTCCGAATCCTTCAGGAATCCATTTTTAATAGTTAACTTTTTCTTTTAAATTTCATAAACTTTTAGCCTACAACTTGTTATGATTTTTAGAGAAGATTTTTTACAGCTCGTATGGAAGTACCAGTACTTCGATAAAAAAGCACTTTATACCACCAATGGGGAGCTTCTGGAGATTATCCAAGTTGGATTTCACAACCTGAGCGAGGGGCCGGACTTTCGCGACGCTTCGGTACAACTTGACGGGGTGACCCTACATGGACATATTGAAGTTCATAGACTGTCATCGGAGTGGAAGCAGCACGCCCATGGTGGCGATCCTGCTTATAATTCAGTAGTCCTGCACGTAGTTTGGGAAAACGACCAGGAGGTGCTACGGAACGACGGCACTCAAATGCCCACTTTAGAACTTAAAGGAAAGATTTTCTTGGAAATCTGGCGAAACTACGAGCGCATGCTTGATTACAAATCCGAACTCCCTTGTTCACATGGATTGGAAGTAGTTCCGGAGATTATTAGGTTCTCTGCTTTGGAAAAAGCCTTGGTGGAGCGATTGCAGCAGAAGTCCCAACATATTCTGGAAATTCTCGAAATGACTAAAGGCGATTGGGAAGAAACGGCCTATCGTTGGTTATTTTCCTGCTTTGGATTTAAAACCAATGGAAGGGCAATGGCTGAGTTGGCAGGGCATGTTCCTTATAGAATTTTGCAAAAGTACCGGAACCAACTACCTGTTTTGGAAGCTATCCTCTTTGGACAGGCAGGACTTTTACCCGAAAGTAGTGAGGAGCCTTATGTGCAGCATTTGATCAAAGAATTTGATTTTTATCGTAGAAAATACAATTGGGACAGCCCCATGAAGCGGCAGCATTGGACTTTCATGGGAGTGCGTCCGAGTAATTTTCCAACACTCCGGATCGCTCAGTTGGCAGCTATTTTAAGCCAAGCACCCAGCCTTCTGCAGTCCGTGATGGAGGACTCCAAAGATTTCATTGCCTTCAAAAAGCTCCTTCAGGTCAAAACCGGAGATTATTGGCAGTATCATTATAGTTTTGGTAAATCTTCTGAGAGACAAACCCAGAGGGGAGTCTCCAATACGGTCTTGCAGCTTCTGATTATCAATTTTGTGATCCCGCTTTGGTTTGCTTACGGGCGGTATTTTCAACAGCCTGACTGGCAGGAACGGTGTTTTGACTTACTGCAAGAACTTTCACCGGAAGCAAACTTCATCATTAAGAAATATCAGGAAGCAGGTTGGAAGGCTGAAAACGGCTTCGATTCTCAAGGGATGATCGGACTTTTTCGAAATTATTGCGAGCCAAAGAAATGTCTCCAGTGTAAAGTGGCCCAAAGCATGATCAAATCGGATTCTAGGAGTGCTATTGGCTAAGCTTGTGAAAAGCCGTATTTTTGCGCTTCGAATCAATTTTAATTATGGAAAAGCCAGTAATCATATTTGGAGCTAAAGGAATCGCCCATCCAGCTCTGGAGATATTCAACAGTAATCAGGTAGTCGTGTATGGATTTTTGGACGAGGATGAAAAACTCCATGGAACTGAAATCAATACTGTTTCCGTTCTGGGGAATACGGAAGATGATGGCTTCCTGAAATTAATCGGCCAGAAGGCAGAGGCTTTTGTGGCGGTGGATGATATGAAATACCGGAAATTTCTGGTCGAACTGCTTAACGATCGGCGTAAGGTGCAGCCGATCAATGCGATTCATCAGACGGCATATATTTCTACAGATGCGACCATTGGCCATGGGAATTTCATCAACGCAAAAGTAAATATAGGAACTGCTGCGACCATCGGCAGCCATTGTATTCTGCATTCAGGAGCAATCATCGATCATCAGACAAAACTGGCTGATTTTGTGCAGGTGGGAGCAGGATCTGTCATTAATGCAGAAGTGACTGTTGAGGAAGGTGCATTCATCGGAAGTGGGGTTACGATTATTGCTGGAGTGACGATTGGCAAAAATGCCCGGGTTGGCGCAGGATCAGTGGTGATCTCCTCGGTAGGAAATGGAGAAACCGTGTTTGGAAATCCTGCTGCAAAAGTGAAATAGAAACGTGAGTTAAGATTTACGGGCTCTAGCTTTAAATCGAAACTTGCCTACTCATAAGATCTAGTAAAATATCTTCTAAATTCTCAAAACACCCTGCTGAAACAGGGCTTCAGTTATGGAAAAAAAAGACTATCAAATTCTGCTTTATTATTGCTACGCAAAAATCGAAAACCCTGAAGCGTACAGAGAGCAGCACCACCTCTTTTGCGTGGAAAATAATATCCGAGGCAGAATCATTATTTCAGATGAAGGACTGAATGGAACTGTATCTGGCTTAGTCGAGGACTGTCAGAAGTACATGGATTACATTCATGCCGATCCTAGATTTGCAAAGACCGAATTCAAGATCGACAGTTTTCACCAGCACGCTTTTGCTAAAATCCATGTGCGCTATAAGCCCGAAATTGTCCACAGTTCTCTTCGCCATCTGGATCCCAACGTGAAAACAGGGAAACATCTGGAACCGGCTGAATTTAAAAAATTGAAAGATCAGGAAAATGTGGTGATTTTGGATGTCCGGTCCAATTATGAGCATGAACTGGGACGGTTCAAAAATGCAATTACCCTGGATATCGATAATTTCAGGGATTTTCCGGAAAAGGTGAAAGAACTTGAGCACCTGAAAAATAAAAAGGTTTTGACCTATTGTACCGGAGGAATCAAGTGTGAAAAAGCATCTGCTTTCTTGCTCGAGCAAGGGTTTGAGGATGTTTACCAGCTACATGGTGGCATCATTAAATATGGCATGGAAGCCGGTGGAGAGGATTTCGAGGGCAAATGTTACGTATTTGATAATCGAATCGCTGTGGATGTCAATAAGGTCAATCCAATTGTGGTCTCAAAATGTCATGTCTGCGGAACAAATTCCGACCGAATGGTCAACTGTGCCAATCCTACTTGCAATGCACATTTACCGATCTGTGAGGATTGTGGATGGAAGTTGGAAGGTGCCTGTTCGGTCGAATGCAAAGAAAATCCGGAAAAGCGGCCCTATGATGGATCCGGATATTATCAGAAAAACACCAACGGATACAACCCCTACAAAGGATTATATCGAAAAAAGGATCAAATTGAATCTTTAAAATAAGTTATCGTGAGCAGAATCATCCCTGAGTCAGAATTGATTTTAAACCCCGACGGTTCGGTTTACCACTTGCATTTGAAGCCAGAAAATCTGGCTTCAACTGTTTTCACGGTAGGTGATCCGGATCGGGTGGCTATCGTTTCAAAGTATTTTGATTCCATAGAATTCAAAACATCCAAAAGAGAATTTGTTACCCATACCGGATATGTTGGAAAAAGCCGGGTGACGGTCATGAGTACTGGAATGGGAACCGATAATATTGAGATCCTAATGACGGAACTGGATGCTTTGGTAAATATTGATTTGGAAAACCGAACGGAAAAAGCTGATAAATCCAGTCTGAATATCATTCGATTGGGTACTTCAGGGGCAATGCAGCTTGATATTCCCGTGGGCTCTTTACTGGCTTCACAAAAAGCGGTAGGCTTGGATACTCTTTTCCAGTTTTACCCGGAGCTTCAAGGAGATCAGACTTGGGCAAAGGAAATAAAGGACTGTTTAAATTTATCATTTTTGCCTTACCAGGCCGCCGGAGCTGAAGCACTTTTGAATAAGCTTCCTGAAAATTTTTTGCGCGGTATTACGATTACAGCACCAGGGTTCTATGCGCCCCAAGGACGATCAATTCGTTTAAATCCAAAAATTCAGGGGATGATGGAAAAGCTAGGTGATTTAGAATTAGCTGGAGAGCAATTGACTAATTTCGAAATGGAAACGGCAGGATATTATGGTATGTGTGAATTGCTGAGACATAGCGTGCTGAGTTTAAATGCAATTGTTGCAAATCGAGTAACTCAAGAATTTGATAAAAAGGCTGAAAAAACCTTGGAGATACTCATCCAGTCAGCTCTTGATAGTTTCTGTTGAAAAAATCACCCTTGTCTTTAAGCACTGAGATGCTTGTAGGTATTTTTTTTAAAATCCATTTTAAGGTCCTCCCACTCATGGTAATCAATGTCCTGAATAAGTTTGGTCATAAATTCTGAACATTCTTGTTTGCAGACGTAGATTCCGAAAAGGGATTCTTTTTGGTTTACCAGAAAAGTACGTGCACTTCCAAAGTGTTTGACCAAATTGGTCCATGTGCCCAAAATCAATAGTTCATCGCGATTTTTGATCGTCTGAATAATCTTAAAATTGCCATTTGAACTTGCGATTTTCATTGCCTTTTCTTTCAAGTATTGATCAAATTTAGCTATGCTCGGTTCTAAAGGCAATACGTATTTCCACGTATATTTTACTTTTTTCTTAAAAAAATGAAGTTATTTGATAATCTCACGATTTTGTTGAGCCCAAATAAGCAGCGAGTTATGTTTTTTTTCAAGGTTTAATTTAGAGATCATATTGCTGCGGTGTTTCTCTATGGTTCGCTCGGAAATAAAAAGTTTGGCAGCAATTTCTTTAGTTGTATCTCCGTCTGCAATCAATTTTAAAATCTTTATTTCGGAAGGAGTGAGGGAGATCTCGTTTTTGTCTTTTCCGTCCACCTGAAGTTCTCTGAAAATTTCCTCACTGAAGAATTGGCCTCCATCCATGATTTTGGATATGGCGGTAGACAAATCATCCAAGGCAAAGTCCTTTAAGATATATCCTGAAAGATTCAATTCCTGGGCTTGCTGATAAATATAGAGTTCCTTGTATAAGGTTAGTAATATGATTTTAGTGGTGAGTTTTTCTTCTTTGCATTTTTTAGCTACCTCGATTCCTGTCATTTTAGGCATTTGCATGTCCAAAATCGCCAGATCAGGAGCTAACTCTTTGATGAGGTTTAATGCAGAGGCTCCATCGTTGGCAATACCGAGGATCTGGTATCCCAAATCTGCAAGGAAATCATTCAGTCCCTTGAGTAGGATAGGATGATCATCAGCTATGACTATGGTTGGCTGTTGTTCAGACATTTATCGAGAAAATCAGAATTTTATCTTTACCTATTTCTTTGCCTACCTTCATTTTTTTCTCTGTCTTGCTACTCTTGGCGTTCCCCTCCTCCAAGCTTGTGAGTTGAAATTGGGGGTATTTTTTAGAAAAATCAAATCATTTTAATTAAGAGGGCTTTTTAATGCGGATATTTTCTGGAGTGATAGATTTTTTTTTGGAGCTTAAATAGTTTAAAAATTAGGTTTGTTATTTGATTTTATGCTTCCTACTTGACTATCCAAAAAGGCATTTTTCCAAATTTAGGCTCCTTGTTTTTAGTGTTTCCCTCATTGATTTTTAAAGCCTGTTCGTGAAATTTCAATACCAAATCTGAGTGGGTTACAGTGGAATAGGAAAGTGCTTTTTCTTGTGATGAATTCCTCAGAAAAATACCATAAGGTTTGGTCTGTAGTTGAACAAGGATTTGAATGAATTTGATGAAATTTCACATTCAGACTGAAAATCAACATTTTATAAATCACCTGATTTGATCTCCATTTATAAATGAAGAGGAGTTTTTTATCACTATTCTAAGCCATTTACCAAAAAATCAGACAATTTGAAAACCTGAGTTGATCTGAGAGGTTTATAATAGTGAAGGTTGATTTTTTTTTGGATCTCTTTTTTAATCGGAAAAATGGTTGACTGCTTAACTCATTAAACTCCCAAAAAGATGAAAAATATTTACCGCTTCCTTTTCTTCGTATTTATTTTATTCTCGAGTTTCAGCATTTTTGGGCAAGAGGTTACGATCAAAGGGAAAGTCTATGATGGAAACCAAAAGAGTCCGTTGGAGTTTGCTAATATCGCCTTGCTCAGTGTGGGCGATTCAGCTCTGGTGACAGGTGGAATGAGTGACCTCGATGGAAAATTTGAATTCAATGCCGATCCGGGTGCGTATATTTTACGGGTTGGATTCATTGGTTACATGGAGTTTTATGAGAAAGTAACTCTGCCTGAAAGAAAAACTTTCAATTTGGGGACGGTAATTCTGGAGCAAGACGCCCAAAACCTGGATGAAGTAGTGGTGGAAGGAGTAACCTCGATGTTCGAAACCGATATTGATAAACGTACTTATAATGTTGAAAATAGTATCGTTTCGCAGGGTCAAACAGCGGCCCAGTTGCTTTCTACTCTTCCTTCGATTCAGGTAGATGATGAGGGAGGCATCACGATGAGAGGCAGTGGCAATATCTTGATCTATATTAATGGCCGCCCTTCCAATCTTTCAGGGGATGACACTGAAAGTATTTTGTCACAATTTCCCGCCAATAGTATCAAATCGGTGGAATTGATCACCAATCCAAGTTCTAGGTATGATGCGACCGGAGTAGGAGGGATAATAAACATTGTGCTAAAGAAAAATGAAAAGCTAGGTTTTAATGGTCAGGCTGATGTCTCTGTGGGCACCAGAGACAAATATCAGGCTGGTTTGAATCTAAATTATGGTACTGACAAAGTGAATTATTACCTCTCTTACAACTGGCAAGACCGGCGAAGATGGGAACGAGGTAGTGGGTTCAGAACGACAGATTTGCCTAATTATTCACCTACACTGGATCAGGATCAGGATGGATTTGAAAAGGAAGTGAGTCATCTGATCCGCGCTGGGATGGATTATTCACTCTCTCCAAATGGTACTTTGGGAGTTTATTTTCAGGGTAATTTCGATGATGAAGTGGAGTTTAGTGAATTGGTGCAGGAGAATCTGAGCCGGACTGGAGCTTTGGATTCTACCTTCCTCAGGATTACAGAGGAAAACAGTAACAGTGGCAATTATGAAGGGGGGATCAATTATTCTGTTGAATTAGACACGCTAGGTCAGCGCTTATTCACTTCACTATCTTATTCTTATGATAATCGGGAGCAAATGGACTTTTATGAGCAGATTTTCCTCAATGGTGAAGGTGCCATCAATCCGAATAAAAGACTTTCACAGCTCAATGAGAGGCCTAGAGAAAGTAATTTATACGTTTTTCAGGCCGATTACGAAAAACCTTTTG
The DNA here is from genome assembly GCA_964521585.1 of uncultured Limnohabitans sp. GTDB lineage: Bacteria > Bacteroidota > Bacteroidia > Cytophagales > Cyclobacteriaceae > Algoriphagus. The sequence goes on along the minus strand of CAZFSC010000044.1, from coordinate 15,389 downwards.
CCTCTGGATCTAAAATCGAAGCAGGCCTGAAGGGTACATTTGGAAATTGGTTGAGAAGCCAGGAATTTGCCCAGGGTGACATTGGATCCGATTTTGAACCTGTGGTGGTAGATTCCTTGACAGAGGCCTATGATTTCACGGAGAATGTGTATGCCGCTTATTTTATCTACCGTAATAAGATCAAGAATTTCGGCTATCAACTGGGGATGCGGGGAGAATATACCGAGACTTTGGGTGAGACAGAACGAAGTAATCGAAGGATTCCCAATAATTATTTCAATCTATTTCCGAGTGCTTTTCTTAGCTATAGTCTAGGTGTGGAAAATGAATTGACTCTGAATTATACCCGGAGAATCTCCCGACCAAGTATTTGGGACCTTTCCCCAATCTATCGAGTCAGAGATCAGTATAATTTCAGTATTGGCAATCCGTTTTTACAACCTGAATTCACGGACAGTTACGAGATGGGCTACATGAAAGGTTGGGAGCGGTACCTCCTCAATGCGACCGTCTACCATCGCTACAGTACGAATATTGAAACCCGAATTACCCGCATTACAAATGATAATGTGTCAATCACAAGCCGGGAAAATGCAGATACCAGAGCATCCACGGGGTTTGAACTGGTAAATCAGATTCAGGTATCCAATAACTTTGACGCGACCATTACGGGTAATCTTTTTTACTCCAAAGTCGACGGAGGCAATATCGAACAGGGATTTACCAACGAGAATTTCAGCTGGACTTTGAATTTCCTGGGAAATTGGTTGATCCCGGACTGGTTTAGCGTGCAGGCACAAGGGAATTACAGAGGACCGATTGTTTTGCCGCAGGGTCAGATCGAACCCCAATGGAGTTTGAATCTCGGGGTGAGAAAAGATGTATTGGATGGCAAGGGTACCGTGAGTCTGAATGTAAGCGATATTTTTAATACCCGGAATTTCAGAATCACTACAGAGGATCCAAGATTTACACAATTCAGAAAGTTCCAGCGTGAGAGTCGGATTGGAACATTATCTTTCACCTATCGCTTTGGGGCAGTCAAAGAAAAATCAGATGACCAAAGTCGAAGGGATGCAGACTTTGACGATGACGATTTCTAAAGAAAAGGCTGATCAACTGGTCAGCCTTTCGCTTTAAAAAAAGCAGGATTGATTCTCTACTTATGCAATCGTCAATTTTATTATTTGAGCAGGGGCCTTACTATTGAAAGTCTAAAAGCTGAATCCTTTTTTCCACAGTTTGTAAAAACCGTATCTTGGCTTCCCAACAGCGATTTTAAATGATGAAGCGATCAATACTCTTACTTTCACTACTTTTTGTTTTTAATTCTGGATATTCACAGGGAGAAAAGGATACTCAGACGAAGGAAGTTGCCGCGCCAAGGAGTTTCGTACAAAGTCACACGGGCACATTTGGAGGAGTGAAATTATCTTATCAGTCTGTGGTGGGCGAAACTCATCTAAGAAACAAAAAAGGTGAAGTCATCGGCTCTCTATGGAGCACCGCCTATCTTCGTGAAGGAGCAGATGAAAGCACCAGGCCAGTACTTTTTATTTTCAATGGGGGACCAGGATCAGCTTCCGTATGGCTTCATATGGGCTTTTTTGGACCAAAGGTAGTCAAGACAGATAGCGAGGCTAAATTTGATGATGGAGCAGCTCCTTATCGCTTTGTAGAAAATCCACAAGCCTTGCTTGATATTACAGATCTGGTATTTATTGACCCGATTGGGACTGGTTTTTCTAAGGCCATCGGGGTCGGGGAAAATAAAGACTTCTGGGGCTTGAATGAAGATGCGGAATCCATTGCACAATTTATGCGGATCTGGATCACCAAGCATGGGAGATGGCAGGCCCCAAAATTTATCGCTGGTGAAAGCTTTGGGACTACCCGGGCAGCAAAAATAGCCGAAGTCCTTGAAGGTGGAGGTCAGACCATGGCCTTGAATGGAATTATCCTGATCTCACAGGCACTCGATTATGCCGGTTCCTCTTCTTGGGCTGATAATCTTACTTCATTTTTCACCTATTTACCTTCCATGGCATTGACTGCAAGATACCATGGCAAGGCAGGGCAAGGAAAAAGACTGGAAGAATTTGCTCAGGAAGCAAGAGATTTTGCTTACGGAGAATATTTGGAAGCTTTGTTTTTAGGGACAAAGCAAAGCGCAGAACAGAAAGATGCCATTGCGGAAAAGTTGGCATATTTCACGGGATTGGATAAGAATTATATTCTTCAATCTGACAACCAGATCTTAATGCACCGTTTCAAAAAAGAATTGCTTCGGGACCAGGGAAAGGCAATTGGCACATTGGATGGACGCTATTTGGCAAAGGAGACCGATTTGGTTGCAGAAGGTCCGGTGCTTGGAGATCCAAGTAGCTATATGACTGGAGCAGCATATACAGCGGCATTTCAGAATTACCTTTATTCTGACTTGAAAGTGAGTTTAGAACAGCCTTATCTGGGTTCGGCCATCGACATGGGAGGTAGCTGGAACTGGAAACCAGTGCCGGATGGAGCTTATTGGGAACCTAGCTATGTCAGCACGGCTAGAGCGCTGAGTGAGGTAATGCACCGGAATACAGCGATGAAAGTCTTGGTAGCAAATGGCTATTATGACTTGATCACACCGTTTTTTGATTCGGAATTTACATTCGCCAGACATGACTTTCCACAAGATCGAATCGAAATGAAGTATTACGAAGCCGGCCATATGATGTATAACCGACAGGAAGATTTCAATGCGTTGGCAAAAGATGTCAGGGAGTTTGTAGTAAGCCTCTTAAACAGGGAATAACTCTCTTTTTCCCGATTCCAAAATGGTTGTTCAATAAAAATGCAGCAGATTTGCATTTCCCTCAAGAATATTTCTAAAACAGACTAAACTTTATTTATTAAATCTTTTCAAATATTATATCTCATGCAAAAGCCCGATTTCAATATCGAAGAAGTCAATAAAATCATCCGGGGTCGAAGATCCATGTTTATCGCTCAGTTCAAAGAAAATGATCCTGTGGAGGATGCAGTCATAGAAGAAATCCTTGAAAATGCACGATGGGCTCCTACGCATAAGCTGACCCAGCCTTGGCGGTTCATTGTATATACCGGAGAGGGTCTGAAGAAATTTGGGCAATACCAAGCCGATATGTACAAGCTGCGTGCGGAGAAAAACGGGACACCGTTTTTGGAAGCGACCTATCAGAAGTTCATAGATAATCCTCAAAAAGCTTCCCATGTTATTGCTATTTTGATGAAGCGCAGTGAGGGAGCCGGTATCCCGGTAATGGAGGAAATCGCTGCAACAGCAATGGCTGTGCAGAACATGTACCTAACTGCATCAGCGCATGGATTGGCAGCTTATTGGGGCACGGGAGGTCCTACTTTTTGGCCAGAAGCGCGTCCTGATTTTGGCTTGGAAGGTGAAGACCTTTTGATGGGGTTTTTCTATATCGCTAAGCCAGCAACGGATCATTGGCCGGAAGGGAAAAGAGAAAGTCTTGAAGAAAAAGTAGCCTGGATCAGAGAATAGGCTAAGAAAAAAAGAGCGACGGATCAATTTGTCGCTCTTTTTTTCTAATTCAAAAGTTAAAAACCCACAAATGCAGGTGGCTCCACGCCACTTGCTCTCAGGTAAGCGATAGCTGCTCCTCTATGATGGGTACTGTGGTCCATGAGCAGAGCGAGAACTTGTCGTCTGGTAACTCTGTTGCCAAAAACTTCAATTTCCTCCGCAGCTTGTTCCGCTGTTAAGGCTTTAGCTGTGGCAGTTCCATAGTCATAGCATTTGGCTACATAGTTTGCCAGTTCTTCCTTACTGGCAGTTTTTAAATCCAGTTCCATCTCAAATGCTCCTCCATTTAAGAATCCTTTGGAAATACCGACAATCGCAGAGCCGATGTGATGGATCTGCTCTTTGAAGCTCATGGCAGCTGGATCCGTTTTATAATCCATGCTGGCTACAGGCATTTTGTTCAAAACGTCCAAGGTAAACTGTTTGCTGTTGTTCCATTTACCCATAAATTCCTCCATGGTCGTTTGAGCCTGTACATTTGCTATCAAAAATGTGGATAGCAAAAATGTTCCGGTAATCAATTGTACTATTTTTTTCATAGTAATATTGGTTTTGATTTGACGTTTAATTTCAGGCTTTTCAAATGGATTTCAAATTGAATAGCTAATTTTAAACTATGAGAAAATTATTGGGCGCGTGGTTTTTATTGGTGCTGTTTGCAGGCTGTGAACAAAATTACCTTCCTAAGCCTCCAGGTTACAATCGGATAGATCTACCGGCTCATCAGTTTCAGGAATTAGAGCAGGGATATCCATATCAAATTTCTTATTCAGAACATTCGCAAATCGAGAAAGACTCCTTCAATCTGGCTGAGGACACCTGGATCAATCTGAACTATGCTGATTTTGGGGCGAAGGTGCATTTGACCTATAAAAAGATCGACGGGAAGAATGTAGACTTTAAGAAACTTTCAAATGATGCTTTTAACTTAACTGCAAAGCATCAGAAAAAAGCCTATGGGATAGAAGAGGCTATTTTGGTAACTCCCCAAGGGTATACAGGAGTAGTCGCAGAGCTGGAAGGTGAAGTGCCTACTCAGTTTCAGTTTTTCGTTACAGACTCCACCGATCATTTCCTTCGGGGGGCATTGTATTTCAATACAGCGATGAAAAATGATTCCCTTGCACCTGTGATCGAATACATCAAGGTGGACATGGCCCACCTGATGAATTCAGTCAAATTTTTAGATTAATTCAGGTTTTTCCAAGACCGGATGACGATTACTCCACCTATTAGAGAGACAGCTGCCGCAATTAGTCCTGCCATCGTATTGCCATAAATAAAGAATCCGGTGGAGAAAAGCGCTGCGTAAATCATGACTGTTCCTACCAGCATTAACCCGATTTCCTTTGGCAGCTGACCAATTACCTGCCGCTCTTCAGGATAGCGATCCAAAACCTTTTTCCATCCAAAAGAAGCCGGAGTTACTTTTCGATAAAAGCTAAGCAGAACTTCATCCTTTTCTGGTTGGGTAAGAAAAGTGACCAATAGCCAGCCTATGGTGGTTATGGTGACACTGTATATAAGTTTCAGATAAGCCTGATTCTCGGGAATTAAGATCCAGTTGACTTTTGGGTTGATGACTTCAAAGAAAATCGCCACTACAAAGGAAATCGCCATAGCAGAAATCTCTGTATACGCATTGATTCTCCACCAGAACCATCTTAGAATAAAAATCAGACCGGTACCTGCTCCGATTTGAAGCAGAATGTTAAAAGCGTCCAAAGCACTTGAAAGGGCCAGCGCTAGGACAGCCGATAAGGCCATCAAACCTACAGTAGAAATTCTACCGACTGCTACCAGTTCCTTATCTGTGGCTTCGGGCTTTAAAAAGCGTAGGTAAAAATCATTGACAATATAAGAGGATCCCCAGTTGAGATGAGTAGAAAGCGTTGACATGACTGCTGCGATCAAGGAGGCCAAAACTATTCCAATCAGTCCAGTAGGAAGGTAGGTAAGCATTGCCGAATAAGCTAAATCGTCACCTAGTTTGCTGATCGGGATATTTGGAAAAGCAGCTGAAATATCAGAGATCTGGGGAAAAATGATCAGGGAAGACAAAGCAATAATAATCCATGGCCAAGGACGCAGGGCATAATGAGCGATATTGAAAAAAAGTGTAGCTCCAATCGCATTCTTTTCATCTTTCGCAGATAGCATTCGCTGGGCTATATATCCACCTCCTCCAGGCTCTGCTCCAGGGTACCAAGTCGCCCACCATTGGATTGCTATTGGCATTAGAAATAAAGGTATATAGGTATTTGGGTCTGAGAAGTCCGGTAGAAAATTCAGTTTTCCGGCGACGCTTTCATGGGTCAATAAATTATTTAAAGATCCGATTTCAGGTAGGTCTAAAATGTAATATGCTGCTCCGAAAGATCCGATCATCGCTATGAAAAACTGAAAAAAGTCGGTCAATAAAACCCCTTTCAAACCTCCCAGAGAACTGTAGATTACCGTCACCACTGAGGCAATCAGTAAAGTTTGCACCGGTGAGAGACCCAGCATTACTCCGCCTATTTTGATTGCTGCCAGAGAAACTGTTGCCATGATCACTACATTAAAAAATACGCCCAGATAAATTGCCCGAAATGCACGGAGGAAAGCGGCTCCTTTACCGGAATACCGCAGTTCATAAAACTCCAGGTCAGTGGTGACTTCTGACCTTCTCCAGAGTTTTGCGTAAACAAAAACAGTCAACATACCTGTAAGTAAGAAGGCCCACCAGGCCCAGTTGCCTGCCACGCCATTTTTTCTGACAATGTCTGTAACTAAGTTTGGCGTATCCGCAGAGAATGTAGTAGCGACCATCGAAACGCCCAGAAGCCACCAGGGCATATTTCTGCCTGAAAGAAAAAATTCCTTTGCTGAAGCTCCTGCTTTTTTGGAACTGTAAACGCCGATCAATAGGGAGATGATAAAAAAGGCGGCTATAATCGCCCAGTCAATTGCTGTTACATTCATTTAGCTAGGGGTTTGATAATTCAAGCCAAATAACAAAAAATATTATTAATTGCCCATTTACTTATTTAAAAATTTTTGTAAAA
>CAZFSC010000044.1:0-8665 GCA_964521585.1 uncultured Limnohabitans sp. | reverse complement strand
ACTACACTTCCAAGAGTCTGAAAAATCTACAGTTTCAGAAATTTGGAGCAGGATTGATTCACCAGACTTTTTTGGTAGAACTGGACGGTGAGAAATTCATACTTCAGGGTTTTAACTCCAATGTGTTCAAATTTCCCCAGCGCATTGAAAATAATCTTGGATTATTGAATGATTTGGGTGATTTGATGCAATTACCATTTCATTTGCCACTGCCAATCCGGAATCGGGATGGCCATACCATGACTTCTTTTGAAGGGCAGGTTTTTAGATTGTTTGTTTTTGTGGGAGGGCAAACGCTGCAACAAATCACTGAGGACAATCAGGCCCGGTTAGCGGCCGAAGCATATGCCACCTTTGCCAGCTGGGCGGCGGATTTCCCATTAGATCAATTCAAGGAAACTATTCCGGATTTTCATCGACTGGATCTTCGCTATAATCGACTTTTGGCAGTAGCAAAGCAAGTGAAAGACCTGAACCCGGAGGAGATCCAAATCCGTGACTTTTATCTGGGACAAAAGGAATTGATCGATAAATACCTAAGTGCAATTGAAGAAATCCCAGTTCGTTTAACCCATAATGACACCAAAATCAACAATCTGATTTTTTCAGATGATCTTGAAAAAGTGAATGCAATCATCGATTTGGATACAATCATGCCGGGGTATTTGCTTTATGATTTTGGAGATTTAGTCCGGACTGTGGCCAGCAGGGAGGAGGAGATAAGCCAAGATTGGGAATCGCAAGAATTGATTTCAGCTCTTTTTGAAAAACTTCTGGAAGGATATTGGCAAGGGGCCGGCGATCTAATGTCATCCAAGGAGGCGATATCGCTCCTTCTCGGAGGGGAAGTGATGTGTGCTTTAATGGGAATCCGATTTTTCACGGATCATTTGGAAGGCAACGTCTATTATCAAGTCGCTTATCCGGAACAGAATTTTCACCGGGCCAAAAATCAAATGATCCTTTTGCAAAGTATGCAGCAGATGAGACCCCAACTAGAACGCATCTTCAACAAGATTACCGGGATTCAAATAGATTCTTGACAATTCACGTCTTTTTTATTGCTGATTGGACAGACTAGGTTTATTTTGTCTCTTTCGCAAAATCAAATTTCATTGGCTGGCTTCTTCGATACCAAAATTGAATTTCTCAAAGGCGTAGGTCCGCAAAAAGCGGCGCTGCTCAATAAGGAATTGAATATTTTTACCTACGGTGAATTACTCCAGCATTATCCTTTCCGATACGAGGACCGCACGAAGTTTTTCAAAATCAGGGAGCTTTCTGCCGAATTGGAAAATGTGCAGATCATCGCCAAAATCCGAAAAGTAGAGCTGGTCTCCATGGGGAATAAAAATCGGTTGGTGGCTCATGTAGCCGATGAAACCGGAGAGATGGAACTTACCTGGTTCAAAGGGATACAATGGGTGCAGAAGAAATTACCAATTGGAGCAGTGTATATCTTTTTGGGAAAACCGGCTCTTTTTGGGCGAAAGTGGAGCATTGCCCATCCGGAAATGGAGCCTGTCACGACAGCCAACGAGCAGCGCAATAATTTCCAGCCGATTTATTCCACGACTGAAAAACTCCGGAACAAATTTCTGGACTCGAGGGGTATCTCAAAGATAATGGAAGGTCTGGTCCAAGGAAGTCTTCCGAATATTCTGGAGACGATACCTGATGAAATCAGAAATCAATACCAATTGATTGATCGAAGGGAGGCGATTCGACAAATCCATTTTCCCACAGATCCCAACCTCCTCCAGCATGCCCGGAAACGATTGAAATTTGAGGAGTTTTTCTATCTGCAGCTTCGTTTGCTGAAAATGAAGGTCACCCGTACCGAAAAGTACTCCGGTCAAATCTTGGGAAATACCGAGCTATTGACAGAGTTTTACAATAAACACATTCCCTTTGAACTCACCGGTGCGCAAAAGCGAGTGATCCGGGAGGCATTCCAGGATATGAAATCGGGTAAGCAGATGAATCGCCTGATCCAAGGGGATGTGGGAAGTGGGAAAACGATGGTAGCTTTTATCTGTGCGCTGATTGCGATCAGCTCAAATGCGCAGACATGCCTGATGGCTCCGACTGAGATTTTGGCAAATCAGCATTATGAAGGGCTAAAGGAATACGCTGACATGATGGGAATCAAGATCGCTTTGCTGACTGGTTCTTCAAAAAAAGCCCAGCGTCGAGTGATTCATAAAGAATTGCTCTCAGGCGAACTCAAAATTTTAATCGGGACCCATGCGCTTTTGGAAGACATCGTTCAATTCAAAAATCTGGGATTGGCCATCGTAGATGAGCAGCATCGCTTCGGCGTGGCTCAGCGGGCAAAACTCTGGGCGAAAAATGAGGAATTTATTCCGCACGTACTTGTCATGACGGCGACCCCTATACCAAGAACCTTGGCGATGACCCTCTATGGTGATCTGGATGTGTCAGTGATTGATGAGCTCCCTGCAGGAAGAAAGCCGATTCAGACAGTTCATCGCTATGATAAGGATCGCTTGAAAGTCTTTGGATTTATCAATGAAGAAATCAAAAAAGGCCGTCAGGTGTACATCGTCTATCCGCTGATTGAGGAGTCGGAAACATTGGATTTGAAAAATGTCATGGATGGCTTCGAAAGTATCACCCGAGCATTTCCAAATTATCCGGTAAGTATTGTCAATGGCTCGATGAAGGCAGAGGCAAAAGACTATGAGATGCAGCGTTTCATCAAAGGCGAGACCAAAATCATGGTGGCGACAACGGTGATCGAAGTGGGAGTCAATGTGCCTAATGCTTCAGTGATGATCATCGAAAATGCGGAGCGATTCGGGCTTTCCCAACTGCATCAGCTGCGCGGCCGGGTGGGTCGTGGAGCAGAGCAAAGCTACTGTGTGCTGATGAGCAAGTATGAGTTGTCAAAAGACTCGAGGGTAAGACTGGATACTATGGTGCGAACCAATGACGGTTTTGAGATAGCCGATGTGGATCTTAAATTACGTGGACCAGGTGATCTGATGGGTACCCAGCAGAGTGGGATTACCGATTTGTTGATCGCAGACCTGAGCAAGGATGCACCGATTCTTACTCTTGCAAGAGATGCAGCCCAGCAGGTATTAGCTAATGACCCCAATTTGACACAGCCTGAAAATGCTCCCATTCTTCGACAAATCCGTCAGCAAAAAAAGCATGCTGTTAATTGGAGTAGAATTTCTTAATTGTTTTTCTTGCTAAATAATCCGGCAATCCTTCTAAAAATTTGCTTTTCCTTTTCCCAGAAAAATCGAAACTGGCCAAAGATAAATCCATAGATCAGCAAAAAGATCTGATAAAGCGGGAGGACTAACAAGAGGTAGAGGAAGGTATTTAGAAAACCTCCTTTTTCTACTTCAAAAAAATTAAGAATTGGATTTTTGATAAATAAAATAGTGAATCCTGTACAGGCAAAAACCACTAAAACCAAGACTACCTGCAGTAGACTGTCCAGTTTCCATTTAGTTTGTAATCGCTGAAGAAATCCCTGCTTTTCCTTATCTTTTTCCATTGACAAAAGTAATAGGATCTAATTAAATATAATTGCCCTGAATTTCTCCACTTGACCGACTCTCTTTTTATTTTTGGACGGAGGATGGAAGACCGAAACCCGGAACTGCTGAGATTTTAAAAAAGAGCCAGATATAAATCCAGCTCTTTGATTGCTTTAATTCGATAGACTGCCAATCATTCCTTTTGCAAGCCTCAATTTTTTCTTACAACCTTTTTAAAATTTTCAATCTTCCAATTTTTCAATTTTAAAATCCTTTCACCAATTAAAAACCCCTTCATTCAAACTCTGAAGTGCATCTTTTTTGTATTTGGAGTCAATCAACACAGACACATTGTGGCGGCTACCTCCATAGGAAACCATACGAACCGGGTAAGTGATTAATGAATCCATTACGGTCTTGAGGACGCCTTTGGTCTCTGCGACCATGTTCCCTACAATGCAGATGATGGTCTGATTCTGATCCACCTCGACAGTACCAAATTGGTTCAGTTCTTCTAATATCTGAGCTAAATGGCTTAAATCATCAATAGTCACCGATACAGCTACCTCGGAAGTGGTGATCATGTCAATGGGCGTCTTATATTTTTCAAAGATCTCAAACACTTTTCTCAGAAATCCATATGCCAAAAGCATTCGACTGGATTTAATTTTAATTGCAGTGATGCCATCCTTAGCAGCGATAGCTTTTACGCCAATAGTATCCACCTTTTCTTTAATCAAAGTTCCGGGGGCTTCAGGCTGCATGGTATTGAGCAACTTCACCGGGACATTGAACTGCTGGGCAGGCCAGATAGAGGCTGGGTGAAGGATTTTGGCTCCAAAATAGGCCAATTCAGCGGCTTCGTCAAAGGACATTTCTGCGATTGGCCGGGTTCGGTCAACCACTCTTGGGTCATTATTATGCATTCCATCGATATCTGTCCAGATTTCACAGGCTGAGGCTTGAATCGCTGCTGCGATCAGAGAAGCAGTATAATCAGATCCTCCGCGCTTGAGGTTATCAACCTCATTTCTATGATTCTTGCAGATGTATCCTTGGGTGACAAAGATTTTCCCTTCTGGATGCTGCGCCAGGATTGCCTTTAGCTTATCAGAAATTTTCCCAAGTTCTGGTTCGGAATTTTCATCGATACTCATGAAATCCAGTGCAATCAAGAAGACAGAAGGAATGCTCAATTCTTCCAAAAGCGTATGAAACAGCTTGGTGGAAAGCAATTCCCCCTGAGCCAATATATCTCGGTTGATGGCCTCGTTGAAAGAGATTTTTAGCAGAATATTGAGGAATTCGAAATGCTCTCTGATAATTGCCTCTGCTTTTTCACGTGCAGCGGTAGTTTTTAAGAGTTCAGGGTAAAAGGCCTGATAATGTGCATGAAGGTCGTCGATTTTTGCTTTAGCCGATATACGATCAGCAGCAGCGAGTGCTTCACCGATGGATACCAGTGCGTTGGTCGTACCGGATAGGGCGGACAAAACGACGATCTTCGATTCATCTCCCTGTGAGATAAGATCTTTGACTTGATGCATGCGTTCCGGACGTCCCACTGAGGTTCCTCCGAATTTCATAATTTTCATATACGGAATGATAAGGGTTAATAGGTTTGCAGATTAGAATCCGAGCATTTTGATAGCTGTGATCGCAGCTTCATCGCCTTTGTTGCCATGTTTTCCACCGGCACGGTCCAGGGCTTGCTGTTGTGTGTTTGGCGTGAGCACGCCAAAAATAACCGGCTTATTGAATTTGAGGCTGACATTGGTGAGGCCATGGGCTACAGCATCACAGATGAAGTCAAAATGCTTCGTTTCGCCCTGGATTACACATCCCAGGCAGATTACCGCATCAATTGCGTCCTCCTTTGCCAGCCACTGGGCAGCAAGGGAAAGCTCAAAGGATCCGGGTACGTTTCTCCGGATGATATTTTCTTTCTTAGCCCCATGTTGTAATAGCGTCTGATAGGCGCCGGTATAAAGCGCTTCTGTGACTTCCTCATTCCATTCAGAGACGATGATGCCGAATGTCCGCTTACTGACGTCCTGAACATTTTTAGAAGAGTGTTGGCTGAGACTTTTAAGAGATGTGGCCATAAGGAGAATATTAGATGTTAGATTTTAGAGATTGGATTTTATAGCCAGAACAGAGTGATCAAAACTCCAGTAAAAGCGATAAAGACAAGGTTTACTTGAATGGTTTTGGAACTGATTGGTTTTAAAGCAAAAAAGAGTAAGACCCAAGGCCTTACTCTTCTAGAATGCGATGCGATCAAAGCATTACTCAGCGGCAAGGCCTTCTAAGCGGGCTTTGTGTTTTCGTGCAGCAGCAAACTCAAATGACTCGTAGTATTTCTCCTCGATGGTGCTGTAGGCAGCAATGGCCTCATTGATATTACCAGCTTCTTCGTATGCAATAGCCAACTTGTTCAAGTACTTCGGTGTGAAATATTTGTTCTCGTTGGTACTAGCAGCTTTTTTGTATTGAGCGATAGCAGCATCCAAATTTCCCAATTCCATATTTGCATCACCGATCAACGCGTAAGCTTTGGCCTGTAGCAAATAATCATCTACTGAAAATTCTTCCAGATGGGTGATTGCCTGCTCATAATTTCGCTCTGAAAGGTAGATTGAGCCTATGTAGAAATGGGCCAAATTTGCGGCATCTGTTCTTGGGTATTCTTCGATGATCTCCAGGAATCCTGAGTTGATACCATCTCCATTCAGTGCAAGCTGAATGCTGTCCTGCTCGTAGAAATATACCGCCTGGAACATTTCCTTCTGGGCATCAGCGTTTTTATTCGCGTTATTGATTTGGAAAAAAAGAATTCCTCCTACCAAAACGATCACAGCGACTAATATTCCTGCAAATATTTTACTGTTCTCTTTTACAAATTTTTCCCCTCTTTCTAATCTTGATGCGATTACCCCTGGGTTTTCCAAAAGTTCAGCCGGATCTGGAGTTTTTTTAGATTCTTTCGTTGCCATGTTACTCGATTTTCAGGCGCAAATATACGGTTTTTATAATTTAACCAAAGGCAAATGAAAAAGCCATGAAATAGATTTCAATTTCATGGCTTTTCAGGGTTATTTGGAGGTTTTTACTCCATTACAAAAGGATAATCCTCCTGGACATAGACATCTTTGAAGGCATCTGCTCCGTCTGGCCAAGGGGATTCTTCAGCAAATTTCACAGCTTCTGTCACCTGCTTTTTTACTTTGGCAATAATCTTCTCAATCTCCTCTTCAGTCAGGATCTTGTTTTCTTTGATCGTGCTCAAAACCTGCTCGATCGGATCCCGCTGCTTATATTCTTCCACTTCCTCCTTGGTACGGTATTTCTGTGGATCTGACATGGAATGGCCTTTATATCGGTAAGTCCGCATCTCCAGAAGAGTAGGCCCATCTCCTTTTCTTGCCCGTTCGGCTGCTTCAGCTACAGCCTCATGCACGGCCTCTACATTCATCCCGTCTACTGCGAAAGATGGCATATCATAGGATTCGCCCAAGGTGGATAGGTCATCTACGTTGGAAGACCGCTTCACCGCAGTACCCATCGCGTAGCCATTGTTTTCAATTACGAAGATTACCGGAGTCTTGTATAGCATGGCCAAGTTGAGCGCTTCGTGAAATGCTCCCTGACGGACAGCTCCATCGCCCATGTAGCAGATCGCCAGATTTTTGGTGCCTTTGTATTTTTCTGCAAAGCCGATTCCCAGACCCATTGGCACTTGCGCACCGACGATACCGTGACCTCCCAAAAAGTTCTTTTCTTTGTCAAAGATGTGCATCGAACCGCCTTTACCTTTGGTCGTGCCAGTGGCTTTGCCAAAAAGCTCCGCCATCACTGCTCCCGGATCAGTGCCCAATCCCAATGGATGAGCGTGGCAGCGGTAGGCTGTGATCCACTTATCGTCTTTATCCAAAGCGGTAATGGCTCCGGAGGCGCAGGCTTCCTGACCGATATACAAATGACAGAATCCTCTGATTTTTTGCTGTCCGTAGAGCTGACCGGCTTTCTCTTCAAACCTCCTCATTAAGAGCATGCTTTCGTACCAATATGCGTAGGTTTCTTTGGAATACTTCGCCTTAGACTTGGTCGCTGCAGTTTTCTTTGCCATATCTTAAAATCAAAATGTGCTATTTTTAGATTTCAAATATAAGCAACCATCCCTAAAAATCAGGCTACCGCCAAAATAATTACCCCAATCCATGTACCTGCAGTCGCTTGATCTCCTCCAGTTTAAAAATCATGAAAAGCGTCATTTCGACTTCAGTGCTCAGATAAACTGTTTGGTGGGGCTCAATGGATCGGGTAAAACCAATGTGCTGGATGCCATTCATTACCTCTCACTGACCAAAAGTGCGGTGCAATCGAGTGATAGCCTGAATGTCATGCACGAAAAGGATTTCTTTGCGATCAAAGGGCAATTTATATTGGGAGAAAAACCACTGGAAGTACGGTGCACCTTTGAACTTGGCAAGAAGAAGCTTATCTACCAAAATGGGAAAGTACTGGATAGGACCTCAGAGCACGTGGGCTTGATCCCATTGGTCATGATCGCTCCGGATGATACTGAATTGATAAAAGGAGGAAGTGACGGGCGGCGCAAATTTTTTGATGGGCTGATTTCACAGCTCGATCACAGTTACCTGGACCAATTGATCCGGTACCATCATTATTTGAAACAAAGAAACGCCCTGCTCAAGCTGTTTGCAGAGACTGGCAGAAGAGATATTACCCTTTTAGAGAGCTATGATCAACAGCTCATTGATTTGAGTAAGTTTTTGGCAATCCGGAGGTCCGAACTGTTGTCAAAGTTAGCCCCGCTCCTTCAGCAAAATTACGAGGAGATCGCTCAGGGGCAGGAAAAAGTCACCATCACTTATGAGACGGAAGCTTTACGGGAGGATTTTGACTCGTATTTCTTGAGCCTTCGGAAAAAAGATTTGATCACCAAAAATAGTAATGCTGGAATCCATAAGGATGATTTCAACTTCCAGATTGGCGATCATCCGATCCGCAAGATCGGAAGTCAGGGACAGCAAAAGTCCTTTATTATTGCCTTGAAGCTGGGGCAGTTTCAGATTTTTGAAAAATCAAGAGGTGAAAAGCCACTGCTCCTGCTCGATGATATT
>CAZFSC010000043.1:8601-23527 GCA_964521585.1 uncultured Limnohabitans sp. | reverse complement strand
TAATTATTTGTTATGACCTGAAAGAAGCCCAGAATACCTTTGAAGAAATGCTTGAAATTGCCTCCGAAGCCGAAAAGGAGGTGGATTTTGGGACTTTTTTATACGACGACAAAAGCGATAGAGTATTTAGATTTACTAGAGATTTAGACCACATGATAGGTGATTCGGTCACCTACAAAAATATCCTTACGATCTTTGACACAGACCTAAATCAACTCTATGAGCAAGAAGTAGATTTTAGAAGGCCAGGCTTCTCCTTCTTCAAAGACGGAAAGCTCTGGTCCTATGTCAATGTGGAGGATGAGCTGGGATTTGCGGTATTCACTTTTGATTTTTAAAAAGCTATGAGAAAACTACTCCCTTTACTTTCCCTCGTCCTTCTCGCTGCATGCGGTGAAAAAGGATCTTCTGAGGATTCCAAAACAGAAAATATCCTTCAAAATCTGAGCTACACCGTGGACACGGTCGTAGTTGATTCCGGGGAGGAGATTTTCATAATAGGGTATGGATTAGGCGCCAAAGCCTTAAATCAAGACAAAAGCAAATTGTATTTTTTTGAAAAGGACCCATTGAATTTCGTAGAAATAGATCTCAATAACCTGAAACTTATAGGCAAAACAGCATTTCAAAGGGAAGGACCAAATGGAGTAGGTCCATATGTACCCAGTTTTCAGTTGGGCCCAGAAAATGAAATTTTCATTCAGAATTACAATTCCCAGGCAATTTTTAATCTAAAAGGAGATCTCACCAAAAATCTGAAAATTATTCCAGAAGGAATTGATGCTGAGCTAGTCAATGATTTTCAAAAGCTATATAGTCGTGCAGTTTTTGATTTTAGAAAAAACAGGATTTATTCCCAACCTACCAGTGAGACTTCGAAGCCCTATGAGCTTTTTATTATTGATCCATTTACCAAAAAAGTCCGCAAAGAACCCATCCCCGAAATGAAATCGGAGGAGGAGGTTTCAGGTATTTACATTTCCAAATCAGGTGATCAAACGATGTATCAATATTTCGGGGTACAAAGTTTCTTCGGAATTGAAAATGGCCATTTAATTTTTGGAACTGGTGCAATGAGCGGTATCTATCACCTCAATCCAATAACGGATAGTCTGGAATTTATTGATATTCAGCATCAATTTTATCCTAATAAAATGGAGATTAATTTGAATAATCCACCTGCAAACGAAGAGCAATTTCAGGAGAATCGCAGGAAAGTAAATGCTGAACTGAATTATATGGAGCCCCTTTGGGACGAGACAAGAGAAATGTACCTACGTCTCGGAAAAAGGACCTTTTTAGGTGAAAATAAAGGTGATCCATCCACTTTTGAAATATTTCTTTTTGCATATGATGAAGACTTTAATATCTTAGGTGAAACCAAAATTGAAGGTTTGAAAAAAGTACCAGTAAACTACTTCTTCAAAGACGGCAAGCTCTGGTCCTATGTCAATGTGGAGGATGAGCTGGGATTTGCGGTGATGGAGTTTAACTTTTAAGAGGATGAAAAAACTGGCTTTATTTATTTTCTCGGCCCTGATATTTTCCTGTGGTGGCAACTCTTCTGAGGATTCCAAAACAGAAAATATCCTTCAAAATCTGAGCTACACCGTGGACACGGTCGTAGTTGATTCCGGGGAGGAGATTTTCATAATAGGGTATGGATTAGGCGCCAAAGCCTTAAATCAAGACAAAAGCAAATTGTATTTTTTTGAAAAGGACCCATTGAATTTCGTAGAAATAGATCTCAATAACCTGAAACTTATAGGCAAAACAGCATTTCAAAGGGAAGGACCAAATGGAGTAGGTCCATATGTACCCAGTTTTCAGTTGGGCCCAGAAAATGAAATTTTCATTCAGAATTACAATTCCCAGGCAATTTTTAATCTAAAAGGAGATCTCACCAAAAATCTGAAAATTATTCCAGAAGGAATTGATGCTGAGCTAGTCAATGATTTTCAAAAGCTATATAGTCGTGCAGTTTTTGATTTTAGAAAAAACAGGATTTATTCCCAACCTACCAGTGAGACTTCGAAGCCCTATGAGCTTTTTATTATTGATCCATTTACCAAAAAAGTCCGCAAAGAACCCATCCCCGAAATGAAATCGGAGGAGGAGGTTTCAGGTATTTACATTTCCAAATCAGGTGATCAAACGATGTATCAATATTTCGGGGTACAAAGTTTCTTCGGAATTGAAAATGGCCATTTAATTTTTGGAACTGGTGCAATGAGCGGTATCTATCACCTCAATCCAATAACGGATAGTCTGGAATTTATTGATATTCAGCATCAATTTTATCCTAATAAAATGGAGATTAATTTGAATAATCCACCTGCAAACGAAGAGCAATTTCAGGAGAATCGCAGGAAAGTAAATGCTGAACTGAATTATATGGAGCCCCTTTGGGACGAGACAAGAGAAATGTACCTACGTCTCGGAAAAAGGACCTTTTTAGGTGAAAATAAAGGTGATCCATCCACTTTTGAAATATTTCTTTTTGCATATGATGAAGACTTTAATATCTTAGGTGAAACCAAAATTGAAGGATTGAAAAAAGTACCAGTAAACTACTTCTTCAAAGACGGAAAGCTCTGGTCCTATGTCAATGTGGAGGATGAGCTGGGTTTTGCAGTATTCACTTTTGATTTTAACTAAGCAAAATAGGTAATGACAGTGCCTGTTTTCATACTTCCCACTTCATACTTCTGCCTTCATACCTCCTATCCCAATCTCGGCAAACTCAATTTATACTTCATCGAGATCATCCGGATACTGATGACCAAAGACATTGAAATCAACAAATTGTAATCCCGGGGAACCTCAAAATAATTTAGAAGCAGATAAAGTACCGCTCCGGCCAAGCAGGCAGAAGCATAGATTTCCTTCCGAAAAAGAATCGGTATCTCATTAGTCAGTGTATCGCGGATTACCCCGCCCATCACGGCAGAAAACATCCCCATGATCGCTGCAATTTCCGGCCTTACTCCCAGACTCAAAGCCTTCTCAACACCCAAGACGGTAAAAAAACCGATTCCCAGGGTATCAAATAAAAAGAAAGTCTTTCGGAGTCGGCTGAGTAAATTCGGGAAAATAAAAGCAGAAGATATCCCCAATAGTATCGCATACAGAAACCAGATATCCCCGATCCACACCAAAGGATAGCTACCCAGTAAAATATCCCGAAGTGTACCTCCACCGATCGCGGTAATAAATCCTGTAAATCCAGCTCCAAACAAATCATGCTCTTGCTCCCGAATTGCCAAGGCGCCAGAGATTGCAAATACATAAGTTCCGGTCAGTTCGAGTGCGTATTGTAATTCCATGTGATCCTTTTTGGTAGGTTTATCAAATTTCTAAACAGGACTCAAATAAATTTTTTCTTTCCCTAATGCTGCTGTCGTCCGTGGACCGTCCACTGTTGACAGTTAGTTAACTTTTTTCTCCAACACAAAAACTCCCATCTCCCGCTGCCCCAAAACCAATACCGTCTTGGGTGCTTCCAAAAATTGATAGCCCATTTCGAGGATTTTCTCCAAGTGCTGTTGTTGAAGGACAAAACGCTCCGAACCATCGGGTAAAAGATACCTTTCCGAGCCAAGGGCTTCACTTTGATCCAATATTCCTCCAAATCCGGTGCACATTCGAAACCATAAAATCCCTCCCGGCTTCAAGACCCGGTCCATTTCCCCGATCATTTCCCAGAAGTTTTTTTCATCTTTTGCAAAATGGAGCACCGCTGAGCAGATCACCGCATCAAAGGCTCCACCATGAAAAGGAATTTCTTCCATTTTGCCCACCTGGAATCGCAATGCATCATAGTTTGGCTGTAAGCTCTTCGCCAGGTAGCGGAGGTATTGAACAGCCAGTTCTTCCTGGTCGATTCCAAAAACCTGAAAGCCGGAATTCAGAAAATAAACCGCATTTCGGCCTTCTCCCGAGCCGGCATCCAGGATCTTCATCTCCTTGGCAAACCTTCCTTTGAGAATCTGATCCAGCAGATAGATATCGATATTGCCAAGCAGTCTATTGAGATCAGTGATTTCCATTTTCGAATTTGTCTAGTGCGTTTATCATCTTCAATCTGCCGATTTCAACCAGTTCCGCTGCACGATAAAATTCCATGGTGCTTGCCTGTTTTTTGCTGATCTCGACCAATATATCGGTAGGGTTCTTTTCGAGCATCAGATAGGAAACCCGGTCATGTAGCAATTCCATGGAGCGATTGAGCAGATCCAGAGATCCAAGACTCTTGTTTTTGGTGATGCTTTCCTGGGATTTGAAGTAGCTGGACATTTTCTTTTGATATTCTTTCATCCATCCGGGCATCTGAATCACCCGCTTACCTTCGTGGTTTTTTTCGGGAGGAAAAATGAAACTTTCACCCAATGCATTGAGATTGACGGCAATAACCAGGTTATGCTCTGAAAATTTCAGCAAATCAAGCGGTAGCGGGTTCAAAACTCCGCCGTCGATATATTCTATTCCGTCAATCAGAGCCGGTTGTACCAAAGTAGGAATACTCACCGAAGCCCGGATCGCAGAAAACAAACTTCCCGACTCAAATACCCGCTCGACTCCCTCCTGATAATCCACCGCATTACAGCAAAAAGGAATCTTCAGCTCTTCAATTTGACATTCACCGACAAGTTTACTCAATTCAGAAAAGACCTTTTCACCTTTAATAAATCCTCTGGTGGAGAAAGAAAAATCCATAAGACCAAATACATCCACCCGGTCCAGATTGCAGATCCATTCTTTAAATTCGGGCAAATTGCCCTTGGCAAAAATCCCTCCCACCAAAGCCCCAACGGAGGATCCTGCGATCTCTTTGATCGCGTATCCCCTCTCTTGGAGTACCTCGATCACGCCGATATGTGCCATTCCCCTTGCTCCACCACTTCCCAAAACCAAGGAAACCGATTTAGTTGAATTCATTTATTGATGATTTTAATCCTAAATTTGAACGTAAAGAAATCCCTGCTAAATTTAACTATATGAGCGAATTTAAACCTTTTCATTTGGCTTTCCCGATTAGGGACATCGAAGAGACCAGAGCATTTTACGGAGATTTACTCGGCTGTGATATCGGCAGGAGCACCGACAAATGGATTGACTTCAACTTCTTCGGTCATCAGCTATCGGCACACATCAAGCCGGAGGAACTCGCCAAGGCAAACACCAATGCCGTTGATGGCAAAAACGTGCCTGTGAGGCATTTTGGAGCGATCTTGCCTTGGCAGGAGTGGCATGAGTTGGCAGACAAGCTGCGCGAACATGGAATTGAATTTGTAATCGAACCGTACATCCGCTTCAAAGGAGAGGTGGGCGAACAGGCGACCATGTTTTTTTTGGATCCCTGTGGCAATGCTCTCGAATTCAAATCTTTTCAGGACCCTACTCAGATCTTCGCAAAGTAAATTTTCCTGGCTTTGAATATCTTCCAGCTGGAACAAAAAATCGACCGGATAATCCCGTACCAAGGTAAAAACTACCGCTATTTCAGCGGTACTTCTTACCTCGGCATCGGCTTAGTGGAAGAATTTCAGCAAAAAGTGATGGCCGGCATGGTGCGCTATGGCCTTAATCATGGACAAAGCAGAGGTAACAATGTGCGCCTGGCTGTTTACAGTGATTTTGAAGCATTCTTTGCGCAATCTGCAGAAGCTGAATCAGCCTTGGTCCTAAGTTCCGGCTATTTGGCTGGCACTGCCGCATGGCAGACTCTCCGAATCAATGCTGATCAGATTTGG
Organism: uncultured Limnohabitans sp.; assembly: GCA_964521585.1. Classification (GTDB taxonomy): domain Bacteria; phylum Bacteroidota; class Bacteroidia; order Cytophagales; family Cyclobacteriaceae; genus Algoriphagus. The sequence continues at coordinate 17,774 of CAZFSC010000043.1, read as the reverse complement.
ATCGCTCCTGATACGCATCCTGCCATTTTGCCGCATGAACTCAGTCCCAATCCGCGACAATCTTTTAAGAATTGGAAAAATGAATGTCTGAAAAAGTCTGAGCAAATTCCCTCGCAAAAAATCCTGATTTTGGGGAATGCTGTAGATCCGCTTCACAGTCAAATTCATGAATATGACTGGCTGACTGAAATCGGAAAAAAACATGAGCTAAGCCTATTGATCGATGATAGTCATGCTTTTGGGGTTTTTGGAAATGGAATATTCGGAACATACTCCCGATTAAAATCTCTTCCTGCAAAAGTGGTCGTTTCGGGTTCTCTCGGTAAAGGTCTTGCATTACCGGCAGGAATAATCCTTTGTGATCAGCAGACCAAATCAGCAATCCTTCACAGCCCGATTTTCGGGGGATCTTCGCCTTGTCCACCCGGATTTCTGCAGGCTTTTATGGAGAGTCAGGGTATTTATTCGGTTCAAAAGCAAAAGTTATCCACAAACACTGTTTTTTTCCATTCATTGATTTCAAAGCTTGATCCTATTTCCGGAAATTCAGGATTCCCGGTTTTTCAATATCATCACAACTCTTGGGTAGAGCAACTGGAAGAAGCCGGATTCATCACTTCTTCCTTTCCTTACCCTACAGCCCGGGACCCACGGATCAACCGAATTGTGATATCTGCTTTTCACCTAAAGGAAGATCTGGAACATTTGGCTCAAAAACTTATTGAATTGTCATCAAAAAACACTTAAATCATGCGAAACTTTCTTCCTTTTGCACTTTTAATCTTTCTTTTTTCCGCTTGTCAAAACAAGGAAATTACTCCATTTGAGGACGGTTTGGAGGAATATCCCATCTTGAAAGAAGTTCTGGAAAACAAAGAAAAATATCAGGTACAGATCATCTACACCCGAATAGATCGCAATGAGCATGGCAATCCGCTGATGGAAGATTTCAAATTCAATGTGGATAATACGCGGTATTTTTATCCGGCAAGTACGGTAAAACTTCCTGTAGCCATCCTTGCCCTGGAATGGCTGGAAGAACAAAATATTCCAGGCTTGGATCAGAATACCATCATGTTGACTGATTCTATTCATCCATCCCAGGTGCCTGCTTTATTGGATACCACCGCCCGGGACAGCATGCCCAGTATAGCGCATTACATCAAGAAGATTCTCCTAGTCTCAGATAACGACGCGTACAATCGGCTTTATGAACTTCTAGGACAGGACTACATTAACCAGAAGCTGGCTGAAAAAGGCTTAAACCATACCAGCATCAATCATCGCTTGAGTTTTTCGGCAAGTCCGGAAGAAAATCGGATGTTCAATCCGATCCGCTTTGTGGATAAGTCCGGTAATATCATCCATTCAATTCCGGCTCGGCAGACCGAAACTATTTATTCCAATGCTGAGATGCCGATGATAGGCAGGTCCTATTACAGTGGAGATTCTCTGGTTGAGCATGGAATGGATTTTACTTTCAAAAATAAGTTTGCCCTTGGTGATCTACATGGAGTAGTGCAGCGGATTATCTTCCCAATGGCATTCATGGATTCTGAGCGATTTAACCTGAATGAGGACCATCGGGGGTTGATCCTGAAATACATGAGCATGTTACCCGGCGAGAGTGATTATCCGAGTTATCCACAATCGGAATACTGGGATACCTATTCCAAATACTATTTGGATGCAGCTGCGAAAACGCCATTTCCTGCTCAAACGAGAATCTTCAACAAAACCGGGCAAGCTTATGGCTATCTTTTGGATGCAAGCTATTTTGTGGATTTCGAGAAAAATGTGGAGTTCTTTGTCTCAGCGGTGATTTACGTCAATCAGGATGAAACCCTCAATGATGATCAGTATGAATATGATGAGATTGGATTTCCGTTTTTCGCAGAACTTGGGGATTACCTCTATCAGTTGGAAATCAAACGGGAAAAGACAATTCCGGCTGATTTGAAAACATTCTTATTTGAGTATAAATCAAAATGAAGCAGCGGGTGTCGGTTGTTTATTTACTGTCGTCTGTGGACGATTATCCTCAGCCTTGAAGCTAAAATATCCGCTATGGGCAGAATAGCAGATAATCAGCTTATTTCTCCATCTCGACCATCGCCTGTGGATAAGTCTTACCTAATTCTATTTTGAGTTCCTTGAGAAGGTCTGTGGATAACTCAGCCGGCTGATGGATATCAAAACCTTTAATAGCACTTAATTCCGGCAACCACATCCGCACATATTCACCATTCTTATCGTAGCTTTTTCCTTGTCGAAGGATATTGAAATAGCGATTTTCTCGCGGATCATTTCCTACGCCGGCAATGTACATCCAGTTGCCCCAGTTAGAGCAGACATCATAATCGATCAGCTTACTTTCAAAATAGCTTGCACCCCAAGTCCAGTCGATTCCCAGATCATTCACCAGAAAACTGGCAACATTTTGTCGGCCGCGATTAGACATAAAACCAGTCTTATTCATTTCTCGCATGTTGGCGTCTACAAATGGAACTCCTGTCTTGCCTTCACACCAACGTTGAAAACTTTGTTCATCTCTGCTCCAATTATCATTCTGATTTTTGATCCCTTCAGTTTTAAAAACCTGATTGCCGTGTTTTTTGCAGATCATCCTGAAAAAGTCCCTCCAGATCAATTCAAAAATCAACCAATAGGTACTGTCATTTTTGACACGCTCCTTCTCGTAGCGTTTTACTTCATAATAAATGGTTCTTGGCGAAAGACAACCGATTGCCAGCCACGCAGAAAATCTGGAACTGAATTCTGTTCCAATTAATCCGTTTCTGGTTTGCTTGTAATTTTTCAATAAGTCTTTATCCCAAAAATAGGATTGGATTCGCCGCAGACCAGCTCTCTCTCCTCCATCAAAACCTAACACCAAACTAGGATCTGATCCGGGCTCCTCCAATCCGAATTGACTTAATTTTGGAAGTTCTCCGGGACTGAAAATCACTTCTGTCCCAGGGTAATTGATCGTAATCGGAGCAGGATATTCCGCTCTGATCACAGACATTTTTTCTACTGATTTTCTAAATTGTGTGAAAACTTCTGGTACCTGATTGACAGGAAACTGTAAATCATCCAAATGATAAAGTGTGCTTTGCCAAAAGCTCTCAGTGGCAATTCCTTTGGACCAAGCGGCAGATTCCAAAGAGTTATCCACATATCTTTCTTCTGAAGTTACCTCCTTGGAAAAGTAAATTGCCTGAACATCGTACTGCGCTGCAAGACGGATTAATTCTTCCTCTGGCTTTCCTTGCAGGATAATCAGGTCAGCTCCCAGATCACGCAGACTATCTCTTAAATCAGCGACTGAGTCTATCAGAAATTGACCTCTACGTATTCCTGTTTTATGAATTCCCAGCTCTGTTTTTTCAAAAATCCTCGGATCAAAGCAATATACAGGCAAAATCTCCTTCCCATTTTGGATGGCTTTGGTAAGAGTTTCATTGTCTCTCACCCGTAAATCATTTCTGAACCAAACAATTATTCGATCAAAATTCATATTACTCCAACAGGCTGTTTAATTGAAGTGTTTGGTAAGATTGGTAAATTTATTTCTCGGAGAAATAGCTATTTTGAATTCTCAAAAACGATCTTATGAAGAAAACGGGCCTAATTATCCTATTTCTATCCCTGCTTGTAGAGACGATCTATTCACAGACCTTGGCGGAAAAACTAGGTTATTCTAAAGAAGATAAACTCCTGATTATCCATGCGGATGACGTAGGGGTCTCTCATTCCCAAAACAAAGCAACATTTGAAGCTTTGAAGAAAGGAATCGTCACCTCCACAAGTATGATGATCCCAAGCGCATGGTCAAAAGAGGTGGCAGTCTATGCCCAAGAAATTCCAAATCTGGATATTGGTATACACATCACACTTACTAATGAATGGTTGAACTTCAACTGGCCGCCCAAAGCAGGACGTAGGGCTGTCCCTGGCCTGAGCAATCCCAGCGGGGCAATGTATCCAGACTGTGCGCAAGTAGCGGCAAATGCCAGCCCCGAGGAAGTTGAATTGGAAATCATGGCTCAAATCACTGCTGCCGTACAGATGGGTATTCAGCCTACTCATTTGGATTCACACATGGGTTGCCTCTTCTACGGAAGGCCGGAGTATTTACTGAGCTATCTGAAAATTGCACAGAATATGAAAATACCGGCTATGGTGAATACTCAAATCATGGAAGGCTTGATCAGACCCAATGCTGCTCTTTACAAAGAAATAGATTTGGAAAAAATCCCTGTTATTGATCAGATCATCATGGCCAATCCGGAAGATTATCTCACTGGAATGGATGCTTTTTACACCAAATCCCTCAACGAACTTCCTCCAGGGGTGCACGTGATGCTGATCCACCTGGCTTTTGACGATGAAGAAATGAATGCGGTGACAGCAGGACACGACACCTATCACGCACCTTGGAGACAAGCTGATTACAACTTTTTCACCAGTGAAAAAGCTGGTGAACTGATTAAGAAAAACAACATCAAATTGATCACCTGGTCAGAAATAGGTAAACTTCTCCACTAATTCCATGCGCCCCTCGATTTTTCTAATTTCCCTCTGGTTCATTTGCTCATTGGCTTCTTGCAGTAGCTCGGTTAACCAAGAAGAAGCAATTTTTGCAAGCTTAACAGAAATACCTTCACGCACAGGAAAACAAGAATATCTCTCCAGCCCATTTACAACTGCAGGTGATCGCTTGTATATGATCGGAAATCAAGATGGGAGCTTTCCGGATATGGGCTGGCATGTGGAAGGAGAAATGGGCGGAATATGGATGCATCCGATCAAATTGATGGATGGATTTACCGCTTCAGTCCGCAAGGGAGATCAAACGGTCTGCCTGGATCAGGGTAATTTGTTTACTAATTATCCAATGGCTAATACAATCCAGTTCGATGCAGGTTCGCTGGGTCTCGAAGTCACCAGACTGCATTTTGTTCCGGATGGAAAAGCCGGAATGACGGTCTTATATCAGCTCAAAAATGTGGATAAGTCTCCGAATGAGCTCATCTTTCAGTTCAACGGTTATGTGGATTTACGCCCGGTATGGCTCGGAGAGCGAACCGGAATGAATGATAGTACAGATCTGGTTTCTTATGACGAACAGACAGGCATTTTCACTGGCAAAGACTCGGGAAATGATTGGTATGCGGTATGGGGAAGTTCCAAGGAATTCAGATTTTCACCATACCAAATCTCTTGTGAAATGGATCCGAAGGGAAAAGGTGCAGCCATAGGTGGTGCGATTCAATTGTCTATTCCTGCAGGAGAATCCGTTCAAATCCCAATTTTTATAGCCGGTTCGGATCAAAATCAGCTCGCTGCACTGGAGACTTTAGCTGATCTGAAGTCGAATTATGCACAGGATTTTTTTTCTAAAAAATCCAGATATGAATTACTCAAAGAGACTGCAGAAATTCAGATTCCAGACAATGAACTTCAAGCCGCTTACGAGTGGGTAAAGTACAACACGGACTGGTTGATCCGGGACGTTCCTGGGATCGGGCGAGGTTTCGGTGCAGGCTTGCAGGATTATCCCTGGTGGTTTGGGGTGGACAGTGAATACACCATCCAAGGACTGATCGCTACAGGAAGAAAAGATTTGGTCTATTCTACCATAGAACTTATCCACAATCTCTCAGAAAAAGCAAACGGAAATGGAAGAATCGTCCATGAAGTAAGTACCAACGGAGCTGTCTTCAATCCGGGAAATATCAATGAAACTCCCCAATGGGCATCCACTATCTGGGAAGTTTACCGCTGGACGGGGGATCGGGAATTCCTGGAAAAATATTTCCCGGGCATCGAAAAAGGACTGGATTGGTTGCTGGAAGAAAATGACAAAGATGGGAATCTATTGCCAGACGGCTATGGAATGATGGAAATCCACGGGTTGGAATCAGAGATGATTGATGTGGCAGTTTATAGCCAAAAAGCATTTGCCGATGCCAGCAAAATGGCCGAAATATTGGGAAAAAAGAAACTTTCTGAAAGTTATCAACAAATCGCCGATGCGCTGGCTGAAAAAATAAACACAGACTTTTGGGTGCCGGAATTTGGGTCTTATGCGGATTTTATCGGAACAGCAGCGGAAGCACTTAATCTGATTGATGGAGCAATTATTCGAGCGGACACATTAACTAAACCCTGGGCGGTAGAAGAATTAAAAGTTACCAAAGCGAAGTTATCCACATTGCCGAAAGATCAAAAACAAGGCTTTGTGCTTTATCACAACTGGGTGGTCAACACTCCCATGGAAACTGGAATCGCTGATCCCAAAAAAGCTAAAATCGCCCTGGAAACGGGGAGGAAATATACCAATCCATTTGGGGTCTTTGTGACCGGAATCGATCGGGATGATCAAGCTGGACTGGAAGAGGGCACTTTTAAAGGCAGTCAGGTATTCTCTTACACCGGTGCCGTGATGACCTTGCCAACCGGTGTACAGGCGATAGGAGAAAATAACTACGGAAATCCTGACGGGGCATTAGACTACCTAAAGCGAATGACCCGAAGTTTTGGTTTCGCGCTTCCTGGCTCTATTTATGAGGTTTCACCAGATTATGGGATGTTTACCCAAGCCTGGAATATGTATAGTTTCGCGGTGCCGATTATCACTCAGTTTTTTGGGATTCAGCCGGATGCCGGCAATAAGGTAGTTTACATTCGGCCGCAGATGCCCACAGATTGGGAAAATGCAAGCATTCAAAAAGTGATGATTGGAGACAATGAAATATCCATGATTTATGAAAAATCCGACGATCAACTCTCAATCGAAGTGACTCAAAGCCAGAAGAAATGGGGGCTCTCGATTGAAGTACCCGAAGCCTATTCCAAGGTCAAAGTTTTGGGCAAGGAGGTGAGCTCAGATACTAAAGATGGATATCGAAGGATTTTGATGACCGGAGCGAAGGCAAGGGTAGAGGCAAGAAAATGAATTTTCAGAATTCTCTACCCTATTCAAAAGGATCGGTCTGTACTGATTCTTCCTTTTAAAGATTCAACCAATAATTCAGCTTAAACACCAAGGATCTTTGCTTTGGAAGAAAATCTCCCGGGTAATAATTATCCGTATACACGATAAACATATCTGATACGGGAGCATACCGCCACTGCAATCTAGTATTGATATTCAGGTTGTCAATCTGATTATTGTATTGGATGAAGGTGGTCCAAAATAGATTTTTTGTAAATGTGAGGTCAATCCTTGGGCCGATCAAAAACAGATCTGCATCATTTTGTGGTTCGGGAAGTTCAATCTTGTTATAACTGAAATTCATCGAAATATTGGCCGTATAGCCCATTCGAAGTGCCATTTCACTTCTTATACTCGCAATTTTCCCGGTGTAATATTCCCCAAACTCTGATCGTAACATTACATTAAAGGCCTTTCGGGGATTACTCTGAAAATTAAACCCGAATGTTTTGGTAAAATATCCGGTCCCGGCAGGAAGAGGCTCGCCGCCTGTTCGCGTAGGATCGAAATTATTGAAGAGGTAAACGAAATTGCTTTTTTGAACCAAGGAAAACTGGGCCAGAGATTGGAACCGGAGTTCGTAACCCAGCTCTAGTTCCCGATCTGTAATTCCCAGCTCTTCGTTCCATCTCAACTCATAGTCTATTGAGGGACCGTGACGGTTGATCAAATTTGATTTGGGAAAAAAGCTGTAAGAAAGGTCTGGGTTGAAGCGCTTGTAATTCACTCGTGGCACGAAACCAACAAGTGGATTGTAACTTTCTCCGATATCTAAATAACTGATGCTGCCTCGCCAATGAAGATCATTGTAAAGTAAATATGCATTGAACACACCGGGATCTTCGCCTGAATTCTTCTCAAATGTACGATGGTAAAAGGCCTTACCTGTCCAGCGATTATCCTCTGAAGCAAGATTGTATTCCAAGCCAACCAATCGATTATACGCATTCGGATTGAAAAGACTTTGATATTCATCCAAAGCCAATGATTCCCGGTCTACGAATATCAGGCCCACATTTGATCTTGCGAAGACCTTTTTCTGCACGGCCAGCACCGAGAAGTTTTTGCCTGTGATTCCCGCATCTTCATCGGAAGCAGTCTGCATATTCATCATACCGATCCGCCAGTCATCAGTAACTTTTCCACTGAGCCTTGCACCATAAATAATTGGGTTCTGAACATTTTGACCAGTATTTTCATCGCGGTCCACTCCTATTCTTCTGGAGAAAAAAGGTCTGGCAAGCGGATGTCCAAAACTGGCAAAGAGGTCACCATTTTCCAGAAAGAACTGTCTACGCTCTGGAAAGAAAATTTCAAATCGGTCCAGGTTCGTCACCTGCTCATCCACCTCCACTTGCGAGAAGTCTGGGTTTACCGTCAAATCCAGATTCAACGCTGGTCCTATTCCGATTTTGGCATCCCCGCCTACTGCCGGTGTGGGTTTTTCAGAGGTGCCCTCCAGGTAATTTTTAGAGGTCCGGCCCGCCACGTAAGGGATGAGTGAAATATTTGAGGAGTTCTTTTTCAGAGGCTCTTCAAAAATCAACACCCGGCTAAAAGCAAGCGAGATAATAGGAAAATTTCTGGGAATCGGGGTCCAGGAACTCCGTTCAGGAAGGTGGCTGTCAATTCGGTAGAAATTTACATTCCAGTTTTGAGCCCCATCATTGAACCGAAGCGTTGAAAGGGGAATGATGGCTTCCACTACCCAGTGATTTTCATGGATGACTGCCTCTGCATACCATTTGTTATCCCAAGCCAAACTTAAATCTTCTGAACGGGCTCCCCCATTGGCCAATAGGCCTTCCCGCTGTACTCCATAAGGGTTCACGCCAAACTGGAAGGCATTGGTCTTGTCATTGAACGTGTCGAAAACAAAGGTAATTCCGTCATTAGCCTCTCCCCGATAGTCCCGTCGAAGGGAAGTCGAGATATATTCCCGGGGTTCGTTATTCTCCATGACGGCTGCGAGATATATATTATCATCATCAAAAGCCACTTTAACCCGGGTTTTTACTTTGGAAAGCGAGGTGTCCGACGGGAAATACTGCATGAAATCTCCATTCCATCCTTCCTGATCTGTCCAAATTTCCTCATCCAATACCCCGTCTAGACGGATGGGGTCAGCAAGCTTAAAAGCATAAGCATTGGCTTGCTTTTTAGGATCTGT
>CAZFSC010000043.1:0-8501 GCA_964521585.1 uncultured Limnohabitans sp. | reverse complement strand
TAAATTCCCTGCCAAATTCCCATGTTGAGTTTTCCACCGGTAATAGGAATTTGAAGGCTGGTATCAAAAAAACTGGCTTTAATGTGCGCAGGCATATCATCCGGACCTTCCTGAGTGTGGATAAACCGTGGATAAGATTCTGGAATTAAATCGTTTACAAAGGTCTTAAAGTCCCTTCTTACGCTTGGATCTGCATTCTCATTGATGGTCAGGGCAGCAGAGGTATGTTGAATGAACACCTGTAAAAACCCAATCTGAATCTTCGTGATTTCCGGAATGGCGGATTCAATGTGATCGGTGATCAGGTGGTATCCTGCCTGAAATTTTGGAAGTCTGAGGGAGGCTTGAAACAAACTGTTCATCCTCCAAATTTATACTAATTAGCGAAAATTGCTTTTCCTAAATCATTCCAATAGCTTGGCGATATTCTTTTACTCGCAGAACAACTGGTCCTGATTTTTTTTGATTTCTATTTATCCGGTAAGGTTTTTCAAATTATACCAATTTATGGGCGTAAGCATAATTGACTAGGCTAACGAGGCTGGAGCAGTCGGTTTTTCGTAAAATATTTTTTCGGTGTGTTTCCACGGTTTTCTCGCTTATGAAAAGTATTTCTGCAATCTGCTTTGTAGAAAAGTCCTTTACAATAAGCTTGATGATTTCTGTCTCGCGTGGAGAAAGTTCGCTCTTATCGATTGGGGTGTTGATTTGCTGAACCAGAATTTCTGAAATTTCATCGCTGAAAAATTTCTTGCCAGCAGTGACTTTCTCCAATGCCATCACCAAAGAGGAATGCGCATCACTTTTAAGAACGAAACTATCGATATGCTCTCGAAGCAATTCCCTGACAACAGAAGGATCATCATGCATGCTCAATACAATGACTTTGATGTCCGGATTAATTAACCTGGCTGTTCGGATCAATTCCAAACCTGAAAAATCCGGAAGTTCATAGTCTGTCACCATAATGTCAAAATCCTCTGACTTCAGAAGCTCCAAGGCTTTTTTTCCATTATTTGCCATAGCTGAAACCTCATAAGATTCCAACTCACTCAACAATCGCTGTGTGCCTTCCAGCAATATTTTATGATCATCTACCAACAAAATCTGAGATTTCTTCATTGTCAGTTTCTCTATCTTGTTTTTAAACCAACGCATTTTTTAAATCAAATTACGGTGCGTTGGAGGGCTTTTTCAATACCTACAATCAGGTATTCATCAGTACCTGATTGGAATCGAATGCCAATTCTCTGCTTATATGAATTGTTAATGTAGTATTCTTTCGTCCCTTCTGCGTATCAATATCCATAGAACCCTTAATCAGATTAAGTCGGGAATTGATATTTCTCCAACCATTGCCTTTACTGTTTTCCAAAATGCTCAGATCAAAACCCACTCCATTATCTTCTACAGTAATGACTAACTCCTTTTCATGGGCAATAAACTGGATAAATACCTCAGAGGCATTGGCATATTTCAGGACGTTTCCAATCCATTCCTGAAGAATCCTATAGAGTGAAATTTCAAAAACTTCACTGAATCTAGAATCTATTCCAAAAACTTTAATTTCTACCTGAACCTGATGAGACTTTGAAATTCGGGAAGTCAACTCATTTAGAGCAGGAATCAATCCTTCTTTAGAGAGGATTGGGGGCATTAGATTAAAGGCAATATTTCGTATCTCACGCTGAATATCTCCCAGCAGAGCAGTTGCATTTTCCATGATTTCATTGCGCACTTTCAGGTCATTGCTCGCTTCCCGGAGCCCCAGGATATTCAAATGAAGCGAACTGACCAATTGTCCCATGCTGTCGTGTAGATCCGCGGCAAAGCGCTTTCGCTCTTTCTCCTCACTGGAGATCACTGCCTGAATCTGCGCTTCCCGAAGCCGCATCTTTTGTTCGCCTAGTGTTCTTTGATGTTCAATCTTAGCCTGATTTCTCCAGAGAAAAAATATTATGATCAGGAGCAAAACCAAAAGGATTAGTGAAATGATAATCAGCGTATTGCGTTGATTGTTTGCTTTTTGAAGTTCGTTTTCCTGATTTAGAAGCTGAATCTGCTGATCTTTTTTCTCAGTTTGATACTTCGCTTCAAGAGCGGCAATTTCTTTATTGGTCTCAATATTCAAGAGACTGTCCTCATAGATTCGAAATTTCTTTTGGGATTCAAGCGCCTCTTTATATTGCTGATTAGCTTCATATACTTGAGCTAAAAATCCATAGCTGTCTTTTAATCGGTTGGGATTTTGCAATTTCTGAGAGAGAGCCAAACTTTGCTCTGCCAGCTTGACCGCAATATTCAGATTCTTTCTCTGAAATTCATTTTCCGCCAAAGAAAGAAGAGTAATCGATTGATCATAGTCATTTGAATAGCCTCCTTTAGAAAAAATATCCAAGGCCTTTCTGAAAAAATCTCCGGCCAGATCAAATTGTTTCTTTTGGGTGTAGGCATGCCCGAGGTCTGTATAGATTAGAGATTGGCTTTTGAGGTCATTCGCTGAGATAGCGTAAGGAAGTGCTTCTTGATAATAATAGATTGCAGAGTCCTGGTCGTTGAGTTTGCCATAGACATTGCCGATGTTTAGAAGTGTCTTTTGGATATTCTGTTGGAAGTCATTTTTCGAAAGAGATCGCTTGATTTGCAAAGCTTCAAAATAATACTTTTTGGCTTTTTCAAACTTTTCATTCAAGAAATGGACATTCCCTATATTAGTGAGCACACTACCCTTCAATCCTTGGTCTTCTAAGGTATCTGCAATCCGAAGTGCCTCCAGTTGATAGGCGAGCGAAAGATCGTAGTCGCCTTTATTTTGAAGGATTAGGCCTAGATTTACTGACGTTACTGCCACACCTTTCTCGTTGTTGACGGATTGGTAGATTTTACGAGTCTGCTCAATATAGGAAGCAGCAGAGTCATAGTCCGATCTAGCCCAAAAAACCACACCGATGTTATTTAACGCATAAGCCTCCAACTCTCGATATCCTCTTTTTTTGGCAATTTCTGCAGCCTCATAGCCATAATCCAATGCTTTTGATGGATCAGAATATTTCAAATGCCAACAGAGATCTGCAAGCAAAGAAGCCTTGGTTGTGTCTTCTGGATTCTGTTTGAGGATATATTGCAAACTATCAACGAGTTCATTTTGTCCATAGGACATCAGACTCCAAAAGAAAAAAATAAAGATCCCAAAAACTCTCAAGTTGATTGAATTAGAGTGAACTACCTAGGATTAGGTATTACAAAATACCCAATCAAGCGTATTGAAACAAGACCTTGAGATGAAGTTATTTGTATAAAATTAAAATATTACAAAATCGATTAGGTTGGAACATCCAGAAAAAAAATTTTCTACTCATTTAATATCCGACCGGATGGTTTTTTAAAAAATATCGCTAACAATTAAATTAATAACGTATGAAAAATGCCGTATTTATCCTTGTAATGCTGCTTTCTAATCTAGCCTATGGGCAAATTATTACCAGTAAAAATATCAGTGATAATAGTTATGGAGCAAAGAAAATGAAATCTGCTCCAAAGAAAATTTTTCTAAATCAGTTTACAGTTAATTATCAGTTGCTTGGGGCAAGTTCGGAAGCTAGTGCCGGGGGAAAGACCAAGGCAGAAATGGCTGTGGGACTCGTAGGGATAGAACTGGAGGACATGCAAGAAATCACTGACAATGCTTATGCAATGATGGAAAAAAAACTCCGTGATGCCGGGATAGAAATCGTAAGTATCGATGAGGCAGCCAAAACGGAATTTTACAGCGATTGGACAAGAATGTCAGGAGGCACACCCTCACAATCTCAACTCTTAGGGTATCTAACTACGGTACCTAGCGGATTTGATTACTTTGTCAAAAAAGTGACCAACAAAGGAAAAACCAAGGGTACTTTTTTTGATACGACTCCAAAACTTTCAAAAGAACTTGGAGATATACCTGTCTTTGAAGCCAATATTAGCTTTCAGTTTGTGACTATTGAAGGAAGCAGTTCTTTATTGACGGATGCCACAAAAATGAAAGGAACCGTAAATTACCAAATGCCCGAAACAGCAATCGCACAGTCTGCGGAAGGCATCTTTGGATCTAAGATTGAGACTTCTCCTGTGGTAGCAAGAATTGTTTGGAAAGGAGGTCTAAATGGTGCAGGAGCCAATTCAATTTTGTCCTATAGCCCAAAAGGAAAAATAGAAATCCCTGGGGTAGTAGAAGAAAAGAAATTCAAAGAATATGTCAGTCCTGATCGAAGTTTCGTCACTTCCTATTCGGGCATCATTTTTACAAAGAATAAGGAACTGGAAGTGTCGCATAAAGTAAAGGCCGACCGCGCAGCTTTCAAATCCAAAACCCAGCAAGCACTCAATGAATATTTGGATTTGGTAGTGGACAACTTCATCGCCAATCTTGAGAATTAAACTCCCAGATCTGAAATCGAAACTTTATCGAAAACCTACTTATAAACAGGTGGTAGAAATGAGTCTCAGAGATCCATTATCTACCATCTGTTTTTATATCAAATCTCTCCCACGCTGTTTTCCAGAGTTCCGATTCCCTCAATACTGATTTTGACTAAGTCCCCCGCTTGAAGAGAAAACCCATCAGGCACAATGCCTGTACCGGTCATCATCAGGCAACCGATCGGAAATGTATTCGCCCGATAGAGCCAATCTGCCAATTCCTGAGGTTTCCGCTTTAACTGGGTCAATTCCGTTTTTCCTTCAGCGGCAATTTTTTCATTTCGTGTTATTTCCAATTTGATCTCTGTGTTTTCGGAGATCTCGTCCTGGATCAAAAGACAGGGACCGATGGAGGCACAACCTTCGTACACTTTTGCCTGTGGTAGATAAAGTGGGTTTTCGCCTTCAATACTTCGGCTGCTCATATCATTGCCTATCGTATATCCCTGAATTTTCCCTTTTGGCGAGATCAAAAGTGTCAATTCAGGTTCGGGAACATCCCAAGTAGAGTCTTTTCGGATGTTGACGACCGTGCCAGGGTGGGCAACCCGGGATGCCGTAGCTTTGAAAAAAAGTTCCGGGCGCTCCGCATTGTACACTTTGTCATAAAATGTAGCCCCACCGGAATCCTCCGATTCTTCCATACGGGCTGTCCTGCTCCGGTAATAAGTCACTCCTGCTGCCCAGACTTCCTGATTTCCCATTGGAGCCATCACTCCCTTTTTAATTCTCTCTTCTGCTTTTTCAAGTGATATTTCCTCCCAATTTTTGATCAAAACCTGAAGATATTCTTTGAGATTTTCTTGCCCTAAAAGCTTGTCCCAGTCCATTTCCGGACCGAGGTAAGCGCTTTCTACTGTTGTTAAAATAGTGGCTGAGGGAAGTTTGTAGAGTTTCATGCTAGATAGGTTTAAATTGGAAGTTAGCCAATTTCTCCGGAGAGGGAAAAGGAATTAATTATGATTTGAGGTTGAATTCACAATTTTCAGCCTTACTTTTACGCACAGATCATAAGGGGTGCCTTAACAAAACGGGCTGAGATCATACCCATACTACCTGATCCGGATAATGCCGGCGAAGGGAAATGAACCAGTAGAATAGAAAAATATTGAGATTACCGAGGCGGTACCCTTCGGGATTTATCTTTTTCTTATTCTGCAAAAGGGTAAACAATTCAGGAAAACTTCCCTTGAGTTTTCTCATGTTTCACTCAAAACTTCCCAAAATCGGGAAATTACCATGAAAAAATTATTATTAAGCTTAGCGCTCGGTCTGGCAATCACTACCAGCTGGGCACAGGTGAGCCTCAAAGGAAAAGTCCTCGATGGGCAAACCAACGAACCGCTTGTCGGAGCTTCTGTCTGGACCCTGAAGCTGGGAAAAGGCACTGTTACTAATGAGCAAGGAGAATTTGTTTTATCCAAACTACCTGAAGGAGAGCTCCAGCTAAAGGTTTCCTATTTAGGTTACCAAGCTTATCAGGAGCAGGTCAGTATCCCCTTATCCGGAGAATTGACCATCCAGCTACAGCCAAAAGACTTGCTCACCGAAGAATTTATCGTTTCTGCGACAAGAGCATCTGAAAGTACACCAACCACTTTCACCACAGTCACCAAGGAAGAAATCGCCAAGCGAAATCTCGGACAGGATATTCCAATTCTCCTGAATTTTACTCCTTCCGTAGTTTCTCACTCTGATGCCGGTGCTGGAATAGGGTATACCGGGCTCCGAATTAGAGGAACAGATCAAACCCGAATCAATGCTACCGTCAATGGAATTCCGCTCAATGATGCAGAGTCTCATGGCGTATTCTGGGTGAATATGCCAGACTTTGCCTCATCGGTAGAGAACGTTCAGATTCAGCGGGGGGTAGGCACCTCCACCAATGGGGCTGCTACATTTGGAGCCAGCCTCAACTTTCAGACTGATACCAGAAGAGATGAAGCGTATGCTGAACTGAGCAACGGTATTGGATCCTTTAATACTGTCAGAAATACCATCAAAGCCGGAACAGGTCTATTGAACAATCGATTTGCTGTCGATGCCCGGCTTTCCAAAATCACCTCTGATGGCTTTGTGGATCGCGCATTTTCAGATTTGAAGAGCTTCTTCGTCTCAGCCGGATATTACAGTGAAAATCACGTCTTGAAATTCAATGTATTTTCCGGGCAGGAGCAAACTTACCAGTCTTGGTGGGGACTTCCCGAGGACAAATTGGAAAACGATCGGACCTGGAACTATTACACTTATGACAATGAAACCGACAATTACCAGCAGGATCATTATCAACTGATCTACACCGGCAAAATTGGTGACAACTGGAAAACCAACCTGGCATTACATTATACCTATGGGAGAGGTTATTACGAGCAATTTCGGGAAGATGATGACTTTGATCGCTACGGCTTGCCCCCTGTAGAACTTGGCGGTGAATTATTCGAATCGACAGATATAATCCGCAGAAGGTGGTTGGACAATGACTTCTACGGCTTCGTAGGCTCAGTGAATTACCTTTCAGACAATGGCCGATGGGATGTCATTCTTGGAGGAGGTGCTAATCGCTACAATGGAGATCACTTCGGAGAAATCATCTGGGCGAGAATCGCAGGGAATACCAACATCAGGGATCGCTATTATGACAATAATGCAATCAAGGATGACCGAAACATTTACGCTAAAGCAACTTATGAAATCAAGTCAGGATTGAATCTATTCGGAGATCTTCAAGTACGGGGAATTAATTATTCCTTCTTTGGGGTGAACGATGACCGAAGAATTGTAGATGGACAGGAATCTTATACCTTTTTCAATCCAAAGTTTGGTTTTAGTTATGAAAAAGGCGCCAAAACCTGGTATGCAAGTTATGCCGTAGCCAATCGTGAACCCACACGCTCAGACTTTACCGATAATCCCATCGCCGAAGTGCCGCGCCCAGAGCGGCTGAACAATATCGAGGCTGGTTTACGATCCCGAATAGGAAGGTTCGGTTACAATGCCAATTTCTACTACATGGATTACAAGGATCAACTTATCCTGACCGGTCAGATCAACGATGTAGGTGCTTATATCCGGGAAAATGTAGGCTCATCCTATCGGGCGGGCATCGAATTGGACGGAACATTCCAACTTTCCAAGCAATGGACTTTGGGCGGTAATGTCGCATTCAGTCAGAATAAGATCGATGAGTTTACCGAATACATCGATGACTACAGTGGAGCAGATTTCTCTCAAGATGCTATTACTTATTCCGATACTGATATTGCTTATTCTCCCAACGTGGTCAGTTCGGCAATCATCGAATTTAGGCCTCTGGAGAATCTGTCTATCACTTCCCTGAGCAAGTATGTGGGAAAACAATATCTGGACAATACCTCCAATGATGCTAGATCTTTGGACCCTTTCTTTACCAACGATCTTCGAATCAGCTATCAGTTGCAGCCGAGATTCTTTAAAAGTCTGGAAGTAAACCTACTGATCAACAATATCTTCAATGAACAATATGAGCCGAATGGCTACACGTTCAGCTACTTTGTTCCGGGTGAGAGTTCTGGGAGGCAGTTGGTAACCGAAAACTTCTATTACCCACAGGCAGGGACTAATTTCCTGCTGGGATTGACAATGAAATTTTAAAAACATAGAAAATATGAGTTTGATCTGCATTTGAAAAAAATGTCGGGATCGAAAAAAATTTGCCATTCTTGAAATTGAGATGCTTCCAAAAAGTCTGATACTTTTGGAAGCAGGTTCAAAATCAAGAATGGCTTTTTTATCTGATTAATTTGGCTTGGCCAGACTTCCTAATTTCTTTTTAGGATTAAAGGACTTCGGGGTTTATTCGTAATAACTAGGACTAGTTCAGTCCGGAAATAAAGTGCTATCCATACCCGGAACAATCTTTAGGGCATTTTTATAATACACCTTTTTCAAGACTTCATCTGGAAGTCCCAAGCCATACATAGCCCAGTAAGCATGGTATTTTTTATAATAAGGGAAATATTCATCATCCGTCTCGAGCACTCTGAAATAGGTGTAAAACTCCT
>CAZFSC010000042.1:3589-24012 GCA_964521585.1 uncultured Limnohabitans sp. | reverse complement strand
TTGAATCGGCCTATCGATTTTTGGACAGTTCAATATGTCACTTTTGTATAAACTTCTGAAGTCGCTTTAAAGAAAAAAGCACCCCATAATTTGGGGTGCTTTTAAGTATAAAGGTGATTTTATCAATTGAATGTATATCTCAAACCGAATTGAATTCGGTAAACATCACTCACACCAGCAGTTGGCTGATAAGTGTCTGTGATCAAGTTTGGACCAAGGTTTCTTAGTCTGAAGATTGGATTTCCACTGCTGTCATTTCCTCTTGGTACAAGTGGAGATGTAGTAGTGAAGGCTTGTCCTACACCCCAATTACTATTCAACAAGTTACCTACGTTAAGAATATCCACACGGAATTCTAAGAAACTTTTGCTGATAGTAGTAAGTAGTGTCTGTGAAGCTGAGAAATCTGCTCTGAATACCATTGGCATGATCACTGCACCTCTTTCAGCTACTCTTCCACGATTTTCTCTTAGGTAATCATCCTGTAGGATAAATGCTTCCCATGCAGCCGCCTGATCGGCAGCGGTGAAAGTAACTCCAGAAGAAGTAAAGGTCTGGAAGTTCATTTCAGATCTGCTCTGAGGGATGTAGATCAAGTCATTGGAAAATCCACCGTCACCGTTCAAGTCACCACTATAAACATAACTTCCGTTTCCGATTGTTCTTCCTTCCCAGAATAGAGAGAAGTTAGTAGTACCGAAAGAGAAGATATCATGTGAGTAATTCAAAGCTGCGAAAACCCGGTGTCCAGCGAAATTGGAAGAAATTCCCAATTCAGGATTGTTAGGATCACCATTATGAGGATTGTTATTCCAAGAACCGAATGCGATTGATCCTGGATCAATGGTATTTCTTGATGAACCATAGCTATAGGCTGCTTTAGCATAGAACCCACTTGCAAACGGCTTCTCCAAGGAGAAAGAGGCTACATATGAATTTCCAATTGCCTGGTTAGACAATACTACAGCGTTATCAATTTTGCTGATGATTCTGTTTCCGGAAGTCCAAACTGGCCTTCTGTCAGGACCAGTCAAGGTAGCGTTTGGAGCAGCAAGGTTAGCATTGTAATACGCTACACCGTTTACGTCTTTGTTGTAGATGAATTCTGCAGTAGCTACCATTCCCCAGAAGATTTTCTTATCCACTGCGATGTTTGATCTCCAAACCTGAGGGAATTTGAAATCCTGCTCCGTCAATGCCAATTCGTAATTATTTGCCGGTGCACCTGTTACATTATTTGGCTTGTATGCATCTGGATTTGGGTTGAATGGTCTGGCGGTAGTATTGTCCAAACGGTCAAAACCTGTCAAGATACCATTGTTACCAATTTGATTGGAAATCCAAACATACGCTGGTGAACCTGTGAAAACACCTGTTCCACCACGTACTTGCAATGACTGATCTTCAAATGGATCCCAGTTGAAACCAACTCGTGGTGACCACAATAGATTAGCACCAGGAAGATTGTCAGTTCTGAACTGAACTGTCTCGCGAGCTGGATTCACAAAGTTGAAACCTTCTACTTCTGGGTTTCTTAATGCAGTCTTCTCGAAGAAAGGAACATCTACACGAAGACCAACTGTCAAGTTGAAGTTAGGCTTCAATGCAATCTCATCCTGGCCAAAAATACCTGCGTACCACACGCCCAAAGGCTGTATTGGTTTTTCCTGACCTGGGATATTGCTATATCTTACCTGGAATCTTCTCAAAGAAACTGGAGGAGTGGTAGAATTTGAGTTCAAGAATCTGTTAGCATCTGAATAGAAATCCTCCAAAGAGTTATAAACATAAGCTGACTGAGAACCTGGGAAGAACACGTTTTCAGATTCGTATCGCTGCAAAGTCACACCGGTAGTGATGGTATGCTTTCCTTTGAAGATCTGAAGGTTGTCCTGCAATTGGAAGGTCTTATATCGAAGTTCATTATTTGGAGTGAAAGGCTCAAATCCAAAAGAGGTATAAGTAGTACCGTCTTTCAAGATATCGACAAGAGGAAAAAATGTGCCTCTGGAATCTCTACTTTCGTCCTGATAAGTATAACCAACGATTAGGTTATTGGTCATATTGGTGCCGATTCGAGTATTCAATTCTGCAACAATTGATCGGATATTTTCCAAAATGATATAGTTGGTATTCTGGAAATTCAATGCTTCCAGTCTAGATCTTCTGCTTCCAAATCCAAGTGAAGAAGAGTTCGATGCAAGTACATCCGTAGAAGAATTCAAATGATTATATCTCAAACTCAAATTATTTTTCTCATTGATATTGTAATCCAATTTGATCAAAAATTTGGTTGCTTCTGTACTATGATCGTATCCTTGATATGGTCCTGTCTCGTAGTTGAAATTGTTTCTCAAGAAATTGCTTAGGTTATTCAAATCTGAAGCAAGAACTCTTGTTACATTTCCTCCAATAGGCTCACCGCCATTGTTTGCACGGAAGTTAGTACCTGGCTCGGTAGTTTTTTCGTCTTCAAAACTTGCAAAAAAGAATAGTTTGTTCTTTATGATTGGACCACCAACTCTAAATCCAACCTGTCTGTAATCAAACTCTCCTGGATCAAAAGTATTATCACCGGCCTGAGTACCTACATCGTCTTGATTTCTCCAAAAATAATAAGCCGATCCTTCATAGTTGTTTGTTCCACTTCTGGTCACTGTATTAATACCGGCACCAGTAAAGTTCCCCTGTCTTACATCATAAGGAGCAATATTTACTGAAATTTGGTCAATCGCATCCAAAGAGATAGGGGCTACACCTGTCCTATCTCCTGGCTGGCTTCCCAGTCCAAACGAGTTGTTAAAATAAGATCCGTCTACAGTAATATTGTTTAATCGACCATCCTGACCTGCAAATGAATTTCCTGATGCTTGAGGAGTCAATCTTGTAAAGTCACTGATTCTTCTGGAAATGGTTGGCAAGGTAGAAAGTTGAGCAGTTCCGATCGAAGTAGCTGCACCTGTTCTATCTGAACTGAATACTGCATTTCTTTCGCCAGTAACCAAAACTTCTTCAAGTTCAGCATCACTATCTGACATTTTGAAATTGACATTGGCTATTACACCTAGACTCAATACTACTCCTTCTACGGTCTGAGATTCATATCCAATGAATGAACTGACAACGGTATATGGACCACCGATTCTCATTCCTGGGATAGAATATCTACCTTCCATGTTGGTTACTGCTCCATAACGAGTTCCTGAGGGCATATGCGTCGCCACTACATTGGCTCCCGGAAGCCCCTCACCTGTTTCATCCACCACAGTTCCGGTAAGACCAGAGGTAGTGACACCTTGAGAAAATGCCAAACTAGTACCAAATACCAGCAGCATCATCACAAGTAAACTTTTTAGTAAATTTTGCCTCATAATTTGATTGATTTATTTAAGTTGGTTTGAATGTAAATCGGTACAAAGGTAAAACCACCATCATTATTGGGTGGGTCCTTTAGGTTAAGTTTTCGCCCACAAAATTAACTTTTATTAACAATAAATTAACATTGGCAGCATCTATTTAATTGGGATAATATGATTTTTGATACTGAATATTCTGAATACGGACCTTTTATTTCTCCTAACCCAATAAAATTCTGACTCCCAAAAATATTATTTCCTAATTATTAAGTAGGGATTTATCAGAATAGTATTTGGCTAAATAGATTATTACCTTTTCAAAATTTTGACATACCTTTAAAAATAAAATAATCATCCATTGAATCGAAAAGGAATTATCTGGCTTTATGTATTTCTGATAGCCATCTTAACCGATATTTTATTTATCCTGGAAAATAATCAAGAACTGCGATTTTATTCTAAACCTTTGATTATTTTATCTTTAGGTCTATATTTTTTCCAGATCAGCAGAGCAGTATTTAACACGCTTCTTGCAAGAGCTACCCTATCAGCATTGATTTTTTCTTGGCTTGGTGATATCCTTTTATTGTGGGATTCACTATTCATTTATGGATTAGGAGCCTTTTTGGTGGCCCACGTGTGCTATATTATTGCATTCAAAGTGGCCCAAAAAGCTCCGGAATCGCTATTCCATCATAACTTCATCAAAACTTTTTTTATCAATCTGCCCATTTACTTCGTGGCCGCCTTTCTCTATTACCTTATCAATTCCAATCTGGGAGGGTATAAATTGCCTGTGATCGTATATACTATCGTGATCGTAAGTATGCTGACTACCGCGAGGGAACGCTTTGGGAAGTGTAATCCCGCATCATTTTGGCAAGTATTTATCGGAGCCAGTCTTTTCTTTATTTCCGATTCAGTAATTGCTATTGATCGATTTTATTTTTCATTCCCGGAGGCCAAAGTCATCATCATGGGAACCTATGCCACTGGTCAATTACTCATCGTGATGGGGATTCGTGCACATCTGATCAAACCATAGCGGTACTTCCCCGCAGGATTAACTCAGTTTTGTTTAAAAACAAAAGAGGCTTTCGCCTCTTTTATTTTTTTAATCTTACCCGAATCGAAAGTTCAGCCAACTGATCGTCTGCAATGGTACTCGGGGAATCGATCATCACATCTCTACCAGCATTGTTTTTAGGGAAAGCAATAAAATCCCGGATCGAATCCGAACCTCCAAAAATGGCGCAGAGTCTATCAAACCCGAATGCAATTCCTCCATGCGGTGGAGCTCCATATTCAAAAGCCTCCATCAGGAATCCAAATTGCTTTTGAGCTTCTTCCGGAGTAAATCCTAAATGATTGAACATCAATTGTTGGGTATTCCGATCGTGGATACGAATCGAACCACCACCAATCTCAACTCCGTTGATTACCAAATCATAGGCATTGGCCCGAACTGAACCTGGATCTGTCTCCAGCAAGGGAATGTCCTCTTTTTTTGGTGAGGTAAAGGGGTGGTGCATGGCATGAAAGCGCTGACTCTCCTCGTCCCATTCCAAAAGTGGGAAATCCACCACCCAAAGTGGCTTGAATACGTTCCGATCCCGCAATCCAAGCTCTTCTCCCATTTTGAGTCGAAGCTCTGAAAGTTGCTTCCGCACGACATTTGTTTCTCCACTCAAGACCAACATCAAATCTCCGGTCATGGCACCGAATGCATCCGCCCAAGCTTTAAGATCCTCTGGCGAATAAAACTTATCTACTGAGGATTTAAGGGAGCCATCCAAGTTGTATTTGACATATACCATCCCTTTTGCACCGATCTGAGGGCGTTTTAACCATTCAGTCAAGGCATCTAACTGTTTTCTTGTGTACTCAGCGGCTCCTTTGGCGCAAATTCCCACAATCAGTTCCGCATCATCAAAAATCGAAAATCCTTTCCCTTTCGCCAGTTCATTGAGTTCAACAAACTTCATGTCAAACCGAAGATCCGGCTTGTCATTGCCATAAAATTTCATAGCATCCGCATAGGTCATGCGCTTCACCTCTTCCAGTTCTACCTTTTTCACTTCCCGAAAAAGATGCCTGGTCAAGCCTTCAAATGTGGAAAGAATGTCCTCTTGATTGACAAAAGCCATTTCGCAGTCAATCTGCGTAAACTCCGGTTGTCTATCAGCTCTCAAATCCTCATCCCGAAAACACTTTACGATCTGAAAATACCGGTCAAATCCTGACACCATCAAAAGCTGCTTGAATGTCTGCGGCGATTGGGGAAGGGCATAAAACTCTCCAGGATTCACACGACTGGGCACCACAAAGTCCCGCGCACCTTCCGGTGTAGATTTGATCAGCACGGGAGTTTCTACCTCAATGAAGTTTTGCCCATCCATGTATTTTCGAGTTTCCTGCATCATGCGATGACGAAGCTGAAGCTTTTCACGGACCACATTTCTTCTCAAATCAAGGTATCGGTATTTCATCCGAAGATCATCCCCTCCGTCCGTGTCATCCTCAATTATAAAAGGAGGAACTTTGGCAGCGTTGAGCACCTCCAAAAAAGTCACTTTTATTTCTATGGACCCAGTTGGAATCTTGTCATTTTTGGCGGTACGTTCAATCACTTTACCGGTCGCCTGCACCACAAATTCCCTTCCGAGGGTAGCGGCTTTTTCGATAACTGATTTTTCCGTGGATTCTTCTTCAAAGATCAATTGGGTTAAGCCATAGCGGTCCCTTAGGTCCACCCAGATTAATCCTCCTTTGTTTCTAACCCGCTGAACCCAGCCGGCCAGCGTGACTTCTTGATTGACATGATCTAAGCGTAATTCGCCACACGTATGCGTTCTCAGCATTTTATTCTTTGTTTTATGGGTGGTCAAAGATAGAGAATTGACTTTGACCTTACCACCTCCATTAATTATTTCGCAATTATTTCAGGATTTTCCATTCAGATCGTCATCAAAAGTTGTCAATTGATGAAAAACAACCACGTTGATTACCATCCTTCTAGCGTTGAGCTTTCTAAATCTTAATAAAATCAATCTCATTCCTGAAGCTTTGGCACCGTAGTTGTCATGAGTGGACCCAAGTAAAAATAGCCTAAAGCTTGGATTAAACACCCTTTTTTCCTTTTTTGAGCTAAATTTCAAATTATCCAAACATAAGCACCATTATGAAGAACAAATGGATCGGGATAGCTACCCTCCTTACGATGATCGGAGCCGCCTATTCATTGCAGTTTTTTGATTTGCCTTTCCGGCAAATAACTGAAAAAACCGAAACCGAAAATCTTGATCTGGAACCAAAAGAAGAACGGAAGTTTTTGTATGGAATCGATGTCACCGGTCTCAATATCATTGAGGGTACTGTGGCAAAAAATCAAACGCTTGGTTCCATTCTTGCTCCCTTCAATGTGCCTTACCAAATTATTGATGAGCTGGCAAAAAAGTCAAAAGCAATTTTTGATGTCCGTGGGATAGCATTCAATAAGAAATTTACTGTTATCACTCCTGCAGATTCAACACAAGCCCAATTTTTCATCTATGAGCCCAATCCTGCAGAATACGTCGTATTCAACCTCGACTCAATTGACATCTATAAAGCAGAAAAGCCTGCCGAATTCCGCACCAAAGAAGTAGGGGGGATTATCGAAACAAATCTTTCTGCGGATATGTCCAAGCAAAACATCACTTATGATATTGTCGATCAATTCGCTGATCTATATGGATGGTCTGTTGATTTTGGAGCTTTGCAAAAAGGAGACAAGTTCAAAGTGGTCTACGAAGAAAAATTAATCGATGGAATAGTAGTTGGGGTTTCAGGGATCAAACTGGCGTATTTTGAACATAAGGGCGAGCCGTTTCATGCGATTCCATTTGAGCAAAACGGAGAGGTGAACTTTTTCGATCAGGAAGGCAATTCACTTAAGAAAGCCTTCTTAAGAGATCCACTGAAATACACCCGAATCAGCTCTCGATATAATCTTAAGCGCTTCCATCCTGTTCAGAAGAGATACAAAGCACATCTTGGTACAGACTACGCAGCAAGTACAGGCACTGAAATCCGCTCTGTAGGAGACGGGGTAGTCACAGATGCAAGATATACTTCAGCTAACGGGAATTATGTGAAGATTAAGCACAATGGGACTTACACCACCCAATATCTTCACATGTCAAAAATTGCCAAAGGTATGAAACCGGGCCAGCGAGTAAAGCAAGGTCAGGTGATTGGATATGTGGGAAGCACCGGTTTGGCTACAGGTCCACATTTGTGTTTCAGATTTTGGAAAAATGGGAAGCAGGAAGATTGGCTTAAAGAAAAAATCCCTCCTTCAGAGCCTATTTCTTCTGCTAATCTCATGGCTTTCAATGCCAAAAAAGCAGAATCTCTGGAACTCTTGGCTTCTATTGTTCTTCCGGGGGAGCCTGCTAAATTGCTCGCCAATGCCAGACCAAGTACCAAGGCTCAAGTAGATTAATCAGAAATTTTATATGAGAGGAGTTGATTGCCTAAACTTGGCAATCAGCTCCTTTTTTTTTAATATACTCCTTAAAGTCAAACCCACCAATCATGAAATCAACAATACTGTCAGGCATTTTCCTGATTTTGATCGGAATAATGCCGCTCCAAGCCCAAAAGAAAACCAATCCTCCGACTCAACAGTCAGAATTTGCCAAGCAAAGCTTTTCAGCGTTTGCATTTCGCAACATCGGTCCGGCATTCACTTCAGGCCGGATAGCCGATATAGCTATTCATCCAACCAACAGAAATATCTGGTATGTGGGTGCAGCATCTGGAGGAGTTTGGAAAACCATCAATGCAGGTACTACCTGGACTCCTTTATTCGATGAGCAGGCAGTTTTTGCCATCGGCTGTGTCACTATAGACCCTATTAATCCAAATCGTATTTGGGTGGGCACCGGAGAAAACAATGGCGGGCGCCATATTTCCTTCGGAGATGGAGTCTATTTGAGTGAGGATGGGGGAAGTACCTGGAAAAATATGGGACTTAAAGATTCCCAACACATCGGTAAAATCATTGTGCATCCAACTGATTCAAATATTATTTATGTGGCATCTCAGGGTCCATTATGGAATAAAGGAGGAGATCGAGGATTCTACCGATCTGAAGATGGAGGAAAAACTTGGACTAAAACCCTTGGTGATGAGGAATGGACAGGCGTTGCCGATGCTGTAATCGATCCACGTGATCCTAATCTCATCTATGCGGCAACTTGGCAGCGGCACCGTACGGTTGCAGCTTATTTAGGCGGAGGTGAAAAAGGAGGAATTCATAAATCCACTGATGGAGGAAAAACCTGGACCGAGCTTACCAACGGGCTTCCATCGGGAGTCACTGGCAAAATCGGGTTGGCTATCAGTCCACAAAATCCCGACTATGTCTATGCAGCGATAGAACTTATCCGAAGAACCGGTGGTGTATTCCTTACCAAAGACAAAGGTGCTTCCTGGGAAAAAATGTCAGATGCTGTGTCTGGAGCAACTGGACCACATTATTATCAAGAACTTTATGCTTCGCCTCATGATTTTGGTACAATCTACCTCGTGGATGTCCGGATGCAGGTATCAACAGATCATGGCAAAACCTTCACCATCCTGAATACAGATGCCACACATTCAGATAGCCATTCACTGAATTTTATAGCGAATGAACCTGATTTTTTACTGCTGGGGACCGATGGGGGGATTTATGAAACACTTGATGGAACGAAAACCTGGCGGTATATCGAAAACCTACCTTTAACCCAATATTATAAATTAGCCGTAGATGATTCTGAGCCATTTTATAAGGTGTATGGAGGTACTCAGGATAACGGTTCCCATGGCGGCCCCTCCCGTACTGATGAGGAAGATGGAATCCAAAATCGTCATTGGGAAAGAGTGTTAGGAGGAGATGGACATCAGTCAGCCATAGAGCCTGGAAATCCAGAAATTGGTTATGCAGAATCCCAGCAAGGCTATCTAAGTCGTTTGGATAGAATCACGGGTGAATCGGTATTTATTCAACCGCAGCCCGCAGCAACAGAAGGTGAAGAACGATTCAAT
This sequence comes from uncultured Limnohabitans sp., assembly GCA_964521585.1. Classification (GTDB taxonomy): domain Bacteria; phylum Bacteroidota; class Bacteroidia; order Cytophagales; family Cyclobacteriaceae; genus Algoriphagus. Next base: position 14,581 of record CAZFSC010000042.1, on the reverse strand, counting down.
TGGGACTCTCCTATACTTCCAAGCCAGCATGTGCCAAGTACGATCTATTTTGCCTCGCACAGAGTCTGGAAATCTACCGACCGAGGAGACTCCTGGACAGCTATTTCCGGAGATTTAACAAAAGGAAAAGAACGATTGGAACAACCCATCATGGGCAAAACCCAAAGCTGGGATAATGCATGGGATGTATATGCCATGTCCAATTTCAGTTCCATCACGTCATTAGGAGAATCGCCGATCAATGCCGACATTCTTTACGCAGGTACAGACGATGGTCTGATCCAATACACCACCGACGGAGGAAAGACCTGGAATCGGGTTGAAGTTGGAAGCATTCCCGGCGTGCCAGCGAATGCCTTCGTGAATGATATACGTGCAGATTTATTCGATGAAAAAACGGCTTATGTGGTTTTGGACAATCACAAAGAAGGAGATTTTAAACCCTACGTCGCCAAAACGACCGATAATGGAAAAACGTGGAATTTGATCGTAGGCAATCTTACCGGTCCTCTGCTTACCTGGAGAATAGTGCAAGATCATGTGAAGAAAGATCTAATGTTTCTGGCTACAGAATTTGGGATTTATTTCACTCCAGACGGTGGTAAGGAATGGATTAAATTGGAAGGAGGGGTCCCTACAATTTCTTTCCGGGACGTGACGATTCAGCGTCGGGAAGATGATCTGGTCGGAGCCTCATTTGGAAGAGGATTTTTCATATTAGATGACATTGGCCCACTGAGAGAGATCAACAGCGATACCTTTAAAGAGCAGGCAAAACTATTTACTCCACGTGATGGACTTTGGTATGTACCTAAAGATACCCAAGAATACATGGGCGATAGCTATTGGTCAGCTCCTAATCCAGATTTCGGAGTGACATTCACCTATTTTATCAAGGAAGAAACAGAGACCTTAAAATCACAGCGCCAAAAAAGAGAAAAACAAATGAAGGATCAGGGGATTCCTTTTCCTGGATTTGAAGCACTGGAGGATGAGATGCTCGAAAAGAGTCCTCTAATCCAGTTGGTAGTAATGGATTTACAGGGAAATATCGTTCAACGGGTTAAAGCAAATTCCGAAGCCGGAATACACCGTACGCCCTGGGATCTCTCCATGGCCAGTCAGGAAATCATCAATCCAAATTCGGCCAATCAAAAAGGATGGCAAATGAAAGCCCTTCCCGGAAAATACATCGCGTATCTGGAGCTACAGAAAAACGGGGAGAATAGCATGCTTGGTGATTCTGTTGCATTTGAAGTTAAACCACTCCGTGAAGCTGCTTTAGAGCGAAAACCTTTTGGGGAGATGAAAGCTTTCAGACAGGAATTCCAAACCTTTTTAAATGAAGTAGTGGCTACAAATACAGAACTTGAAAAGGCTACGAAAAAAGTAAGGGCAATGCAGGTTGCTTTATCGAGGTCTTCCAATTCGGATGCAAAATTGATGAAGGAATTACATGATACCGAAAGACAACTTTTGGAAATTGATTCCAAAGTGAATGGAAATTTAGCCCAAAGGGAAATTTTCGATGCGATGCCACATACATTGATGGATCGCTTGAACGCTGCCGGAGCCGGAACCGAGGGCACTTATGGCCCCACAGGAATGCATAAAACATCACTTGCTGCCGGGAAGAAAGAACATCAGTCCATCGCAGAAGAGCTTCGGAAGATTACCGAAACGATTATTCCGGAACTGGCAAAAAAACTTAAAGCCAATGGCGCCCCTTCGGTTGAGGGAGTATACAACTGAGACATTAAGCTCCAGGTGAAATTCACCTGGGGCTTTTTCATTTTTTAGAAACAGAATTTAATTATATCCAGCTATCTGGACAGGTTGATTATTTTTGTATCGTGGAAGACAACTCATATATCCGAATCAATAAATACCTTAGCGAAGTTGGATTTTGCTCCCGGAGAGAAGCTGATAAACTATTGGAACAAGGAAGAATCACCTTAAATGGTAAAATCCCTGAATTAGGAACAAAAGTCGGTCCCTCAGATCAGGTTGCCGTTGACGGGAAAAATATTGGCAAACCGATTAAAAACCATACCTACATTGCCTTCAACAAGCCCGTAGGAATCGTCTCCACTACAGATACCAAAGGTGAAAAAGACAACATCATCGATTACATTAATCATCCCCAGCGTATTTTTCCCATAGGGAGACTGGATAAAGACAGTGAGGGTTTGATTTTCCTCACCAGTGAAGGTGATATAGTAAACAAAATCCTTCGCTCCAAAAACAACCACGAAAAGGAATACATCGTGACGGTGGATAGACCTGTCAATGAGGAGTTTGTTCGAAAAATGTCCTCAGGGATTCCAATTTTGGATACAGTCACCGATCCCTGTAAGGTGGAAAGAATCAGTAAATTTAAATTCCGCATTATCCTCACTCAGGGACTTAACCGCCAGATCAGAAGAATGTGTGAATATTTGGGATTCAAAGTGGTCCAATTGAAACGGATTAGAATTATGAATATTCATCTGGATATTCCTGTCGGCCAGTGGAGAGATTTGACCGAAAAAGAAATGGCAGAATTGAACTCCTTGATTGCAGATAGTTCAAAGACCTTTGATTAAAATTCTATCTTTTTTTCAACCTTCTTTCATTCTCCGGTAAAATCAGGAAAATCAAAATCCTGGACATGCAGACTCAACCTAAGTAATGCATTCCTTCTTGAACATGACGTTATATTACTTTTGTGATATTGTCTATTCATCTAGTTTAATTTGGTCACCATGACTTTATCAATTCGTTGGCCATCCTTGTCGATCACCTCAAGCTCATAATTTTCAATTATTACCTTTTCCCCCACCTCAAGAATCCGATTACTCTTATTGATAATTAGTCCTGCCACTGTAGTAAAAGAATTGGTCCTGCTATTATAGAACATTTCAAGGTTGAAATATTTGATGAAATCTATGATAGAATATTGCCCGTCCACAAGCCAACTTTTTTCATCCCGTTGAACTATTTCATATTCATTTTGACCTAACTCAGAAACGTCCCCTACCAGAGCATCAACTACATCATCCATGGTGATGATTCCCATGGTAGTCCCATATTCATCAATTACTATCCCGTAATGCATCCTCTCTTTTTTGAAAAGCTCAAGAACCTGGTAGGCATAGGCAGTTTCATTGATGAATAAAGGCTTCCTCATGCATTCAATAATATTAAATCTGGACTCCATTTTGGGTGAAAAGAGGTCTTTCAACATTACAAGTCCAACTACGTCGTCAAGGTTGTTATTTTCACATACGGGATACGCAGAATGTTTTTCCTGATCGATTTTTTCACAGACCTCTTTCCAAGAATCTTTGGTGTCAAAGAAAACCAGTTCGCTTCTATGGGTAAAAAGCGTATTGACCTTCCTGTCACCCAGTTCAAAAACCCGCTGAACAATATCTTTTTCAATATTCTGAATCTCTCCCCCTTCTGCACTTTCTTTGATAATAGCTTTGATTTCCTCCTCAGAAACTCGGACGTCACTTGGCTTTTTGATCCCGAAAAGCAATAACAAAAAATCATTGGAAACCGTGAGCAGCCAAACAAACGGTGAAGTCATCTTTGAGAGAGTTCTCATAGGCCTTGCCAATGCGATCGCTATAGGCTCAGGAAAGGTCATTCCAAGTCTTTTTGGAAAAAGCTCTCCTAATACTATTGATAAATAAGTAATGAAAACCACTATAATGCCTACTGCCAAGTTCCTGGAATAGGGAGCTAAAGGCTCAAATCGGAGGATAAATTCTTCCACATCATTGGTCAGATTTTCACCGCTATATACACCGAGCAAAATCCCGATTAAAGTAATCCCAATTTGAACAGTAGATAGAAATCGGGTTGGATTATCGGATAAATCAAGTGCTGTTTTGGCCCCGTTTACACCCTTTCTTACGGCACTTTCCAATTTGAATCTCCTGGAAGAAACTAATGAAAGCTCAGCCATTGCAAAAACTCCATTTAATAAAACAAGTGCGATGATTATTAAGATTTCCATATTGATCTTTAGCAGGCATGAAAAATTGACTGCTTATGCAAAGTTGATAGAAAAAGGCGGTTTCTTTTGTCGATACTAAATAATACCTTTTACAGAGAATTTATATTTGCTGACAAACAATCAACCATATATTTATTGGGAAAATACTTTCACTTAGATCATCGCCAATTCCTCCAGTAGCAAATACCCGCAATTTGGAGGAGTAAGATATTCGCAGGAAATTTTTACTCGAGAATAAGTCCGCCATACCAAAAACGAAAAGGCCCAATATCGGGCCTTTTGGTTTATTAAGATTTTTGTTGAAAGATTACTCCTCCATGGTATCGACTTTATTCTTTCTTCCGGTGTAGCCGAAGGTGGTCTTTCCCAGTTTGAGTTCGGTGTGCCGATTCAGCTGGTCATCCCCTCGGTACAAGTCACCTCATTTCAGTTGTGGATCGGCTGGGTTTCCCCAAACCATTCGTACTCCAGCCGGTTGGCTTCCACCCCGCGCTTTTTCAAATATTCCATCACCACTTTACTGCGCTTCTCGGAGAGTTTCTGGTTGTAGGCCTCATCCCCGCGCTGGTCGGTGTGGCCTTCGATGTGCAGCATCAGATTGGGCATGCGTTTCAGCATTGCCGCGGTACGTTCCAGCTCCAGTTTGTCTGCTGAACGGAGCATGTTATTGTCAAAGTCAAAGTAGATCGTCGGAATCGCCCTGAGCTCCCGCTGGATCACATCCATGATCGCCTCGGGGTTACAGTAATCCAGGTTCTTCAGCTCCTCGGGAATCTCGTAGCTCTTGCTCGGGTCCGGGAAGGCTTCCAGCAACAGCTCGGAACGTCTGTTCAGCTGATGGGCGCTCTCCGGACAGGGTTTGCCGTCCACGCAGTCGTTCCCCAGCTGCTGCTCCCCAAACCACTCCAGACGGATCCGGTCGGCCGAGATGTTGTGTTTGGTCATGTATTCGGTCACCGCCTTGCTCCGCTCGTTGGATAGTCTTATGTTGTATTCGTCACTGGCTCTGGAATCGGTATGTGAGGAAACCAAAAGATCCAAGAAAGAATACTTTTTCATGATATTCGCGATCTTTTCTAAGGCTGGAACAGCATCTTTTCGGATGGCAAATTTATCCAAATCATAATAGACCAAATCCACATACACCCCTAGCTGATAAGGAATAGGTCTTAAGACATACGATTTTTTCAGTGTATCACCTTCAAATGCTATGGTAGAAAGACTTTGATCCTTGAGCTTGAAGTAGCCTGGTTTGGAAATATCGACTTCAAACTTTGAGTCAGGTTCAATCGTAGCCAGATATTGTCCAGTAGGTATCTGAGTTGTAATAACTTTTGCATTGTGGGTATTATCTCTTATTTCCGTATTGAGATTTTCTGTAATAAGATTCCCCTCACAGTCCAATACATTTATCAAGAAAGCTTTATAAACCTCTTTGAGCAGATAGATATCATCCATACCCATCCCTCCGATCCGGTTGGAAGAAAGGTAAACTTCACCATCTGCAAGTTTTCTGTAGGCAAAGTCATCCCAAATTGAATTAATTGGAACCCCCATATTTCGAATATTTTTAATTCCTGTGACCGAAAAATCAGCCTCAAAAACGTCCAATCCTCCCAAGCCCTGATGCCCGTCGGAAGAAAAATAGAATCGATCTTTAAGAATATGTGGATCTCGTTCGTCGGCAGCGGTATTTATTTCAGGACCGAGATTAACCGGCTCTCCGAATACAAATCCATATCCAAAAGGAACGTAATAAAGATCGTAGCCACCGAAACCTCCTTCCATATTGGAAGAAAAATATAATCTCCTGGAAGAAATATCCAAAAATGGGGTAATCACTCCATAATTGGGCGAATCATTCAGTGGAAAAGGCTCTGCTCCAATCAGTTCACCATTGGCTCCAACCATACTGATATAAAGCTCTGGGTAAATAGTAAATTCCTTTTGCTTTTTAACCTTAGTTATTTCTCTGGTCACTGAGTAGAAAAGCAAACTGTCCTGCGCTACATAGTGAGGATCCGAAAAATGGAAAATGCCAGGTTTTGGAGGATTTAACTTTCTTACCTCCCCCATCAGGCTATCATGAAGATAAATACTAAAATATTGTCGATTGTTCATGCGATACTTTTCGGGAGTATCCAACTGGTTTTTCGCATCAAGACGAATTGATTTTTTTTCAAAAGGAATCACCTCTCCACGGTCGCTTGTAAAAAAGTAGTGTTTATTTTTCCAGAACTCAGGACCATAATCAGATCCTTCGGAATTCATTCCCACAACTGGCTGAAGTTTGACTGTGGGTCGTTTGGCATAGATTCGAGCCAAAAAGGCTTGCTCAATTTCCGGAAAATCAGCTAACTTATATTTTGTCCCATTCAACAGTTCTTCAAAAGAGGCTGCATCTCCTGATCGCATTCCTGCCATCAGATACCGATAAAAATCTTCCCTTGTTGATTCTTCAAAATCAATTACCCTCTGCCACCAGGTAAATGCCTGACCATAATCCTGCAGCCTATCATAACTTTCTGCTATCTGAATTGCAGTTGAATATTTAGGCTTTGTATTGAAAGCTCGCTCAAATTCAGAAGCCGCAAAACGGATGTTTTCATTCTCTTTTTGAGTTTCTGCAAAATGCAACAGAGCATTTTGACCCATCAAAGAAACATGGGTAAAGAATAGGACTGCACAAAACAAAATTTTCAACCTGGTTTTATTTTGTATCATAGCCACCTAGGATTTTTCATAGTACTCTTCCGCTTTTTCAAATAATACCCAACTGATAGCTCATGGGAATTATAGTTCCTGTAACTCTCCAGCACATTTGTACTGTGGTCATAGGCATATCCAAGTCTAATGCTAGGCATTACAAAGATCTCAACCATAAAGGCGACTGCATTTCTTCTACTCAAATCCCGTTGCAAGTTAGAATTCCACAACTGGACATTTGACCGGTAGGAAGCTCCGACCCATAGTGTCTCCACAAACATAAACATCGCATTCAAGTCATAATTAATCGGTGAGCCTACGACATGTTTTATCAGAAAGCTGGGTTTAAATTCCACCTCATTGGAAAGCTCAATCAAAGCACCGGCTGTGAGGAAGAAGTGAAAATCATGAAATCCTAAAGCAACATCTTCCCGAGTCAGCGCTCTCTTACCTAACATATTATAAGCGCTGAAACCTGCATAAAATCGATCTGTATTGAAAAACAGACCTGAATTTAGATTAGGCGTGAACAGATTAACTTTTCCTTCTGGAAGATCAGGATCATTTGGGTCTTCAGGACGAAGTTTGGATGGATCTAAGACATATTCCGCAAATCCGGCACTTACTCCCAAACCAAGAAAAGAACGATCCCCTGTTTTGATTCGGTATGCATAGGTGAATAGTACAGAATTGGTTTCTGTCGGTCCCAGTCTGTCACTGACAAGAGAAGCTCCAAAACCCATTCTACCCTCATTTGCACTTAGGTCTGCAGTAAGGGTGAATGTTTTGGGAGCTCCGGGAAATGCCGCCCACTGGTCACGATAAGTGCTCTGTATATAGCCTTCATTTTTGTAACCCGCATATCCAGGATTTATATGCAATCCATTGAACATGTATTGGCTGTATTGAGGAAGTTGCTGGGCATGAGTCGTTCCGGCAGTGAATAAACCTGCCAGAACCAACACACCTATTATAACTCCACTGATTATATTTTTATTCATTTAATTGTAGTCTACAGTATTTTTTACTTTCTGATTACTTGTATCCAGCCCTTATATTCTTTTTCTGCACCAGATTCATCCTGAGTCCAGAGTATGTAATAATAGGTACCTGCTACCAATCCTTCTGCACCCCAATTATTTTGGTAATTTTCACTTTCATAAAGATGATCACCCCATCGGTTGAAAATCACTATTCTATTCTGGATGTATTTTTTGAGTCCTTTTACTCTAAGAACATCATTGACTCCATCATCATTTGGAGTAATCACGTTAGGGATAAAGAAAGCCTTCACACTATTAAAGTCCGTTGCATTATTGTCTTCAGGATTAATATCTTCTTCACTTGAAACTACCGTCACAAGGTTGGTAATTGCCTCTTCTTCAGTCCCCAAAGTCAACGAATTGGCCGAAACTCTCAATCTAATTGTGAAGATGGAATTTCCAGGGAGAGAAGGAATAGTCCAGGTTATCAGGTTAGCTTGAACCGCGCTGGTAATGATCACATTGCTGCTATTTTCTACAATCGTTGAGCTTATATAAGTCAATCCCTGCGGTAAGTCATCGGAAACAACAACTTCTGATGCGGTCGTCCCAGTTAGATTTCGAACAGTTATTTCATATTCAAACTCATCTCCTTCATACACCTCAACGTCAAACGAAGTCTTGCTAACTGAGAGATCAACCACATCAGGCAGTATTGTAATAATTACAAATGCTGTATCACAATTAGTAGGGTTCAGAATTTCACACACTCGGTACTGTAAGATGTATGTTCCAGGTGGATTTAATCCTGGTATAAGGATTAACTCCCCATCATCACCAATTATTAGACCCTGAATACCTCCCAGATCAATAAACTCAAAGTCCACCAAACTCGGGTCAATTGCCAATCCATTCAACAAGTCATTAGCAATTATATATCCTAATGTACCTCCAAAGGACAAGCCAATAGTTCCAAAATCATCATCGTTTGCTATGATAAGCGGTGTATTAACAATTACCGTCACAGTTGCTGTTCCACAGTTGCCAGGATTTGCAATATCACATATCTGATAAACGAGTTCATAAGTTCCTGCGGGAGTATTCGGTTTCAAATCAATACTTCCATCAGGGTTCAGTATCAAATATTCACTCTCTCCCACCTGGGTGAGTATTACATCTTCAGGAGTTATTGGCTTACCGTTCAAGCTGTCGTTCGCGAATATATTCAAAATCCCCTTTGATCCATTCGAACCAAAGATATCCTCGATTGAATCGTTGTTGACAATTAAATCAAGTAATGCAAGAACCTGCTCGGTGCCCGTATCCGTCACCGTAGTCCCGTCAGGTGCAGTGCCCGTTGCCGTGGCAATGTTGTCGATAAAGCCCCGGTCAAGGTCTGACTGGCTCACTGTGTAGGTGCCGTCCAAAGTCACACTCTGGCCTGGAAGCAGCGTACCCACCTGGACAGTGAGTCCGGTCAGCGGATCGGTTACCGTCACATCGGTCAGGGTCACGTCGCCGCTATTGGTTACCGTATAGCTGTAGCCGATCTCCTCGCCCACAGTGGTAAATACATCTCTGTCTGCAGTATTGGTAATACTAATCGAGGCGACCGGCCCCAAGGGAACTATTTCTACAGTTACCGTTCCTGTAGCACATTGAGAAGGATCGGATACCAGACAGATGGTGTAATCTATTGTGTATGTTCCGGCAGGGGTGTTAGGTGCTACCGTGATGGTACCATCAGTTCCTATGGTTACAGGTCCTTCAGTTACCGGAGTCACGTTCACATCTTCCGCAGTAACAGGCTGTCCGTTGAAGGTATCATTATCAAGAACGTTTCCTGCATTTGGAAGTCCTTCAACCCCGTTGACAGGTCCCACCAGATCCGGATTAGCAACCAATCCCTCAGGATCTACTACCACTTCTACTGTTACCGTTGCGCTGGCACAATTGGTAGGATTCAGTATCTCACAAATGGTGTAGGTCACAGTGTATGTTCCTGCTGGGGTATTTGGAGCAACGGTAATCGTTCCGTCAGCATTTACAGTAAGTGGTCCCTGGGTTACAGGAGTTACACTTACCTGATCCGGAGAAACAGGCTGTCCACTTAAGAAGTCATTGTCCAGCACATTACCGCCGTTCTCAATTCCGTCAGCACTGCTGAATGGACCAAAGAAATCTGGGTTGGCGACAAGTGTAGCTGCAGCAACTTCTATAGTTACCGTTCCTGTAGCGCAGTTGCCAGGGTTGTTGGCATCACATACGGTGTAGGTCACGGTGTATGTTCCTGCAGGAGTATTAGGGGCGACACTGACAGTTCCATCGGTTCCAATAGTGATCGGTCCTTCGGTCACCGGAATTACATTTACATCTTCAGGAGTTACAGGTTGGCCGTTCAGAAGATCATTATCCAATACATTACCCGCATTATCTGTTCCTTCAAGTCCATTTACCAGATCTATATTATCAGGATTGGCAATCAGGATTGGAGCGTCTTCTCTCACTTCTATAGTAACCGTTGCGATGGCACAATTAGAAGGATTCAGTATTTCACAAATTGTGTAGGTCACAGTGTAAGTTCCTGCAGGAGTATTGGGAGCAAGAGTTACAGTTCCGTCAGCATTTACAGTAAGTGGTCCCTGGGTTACAGGAGTCAGATTTACATCTTCTGGAGATATCGGTTGACCGTTCAGGAAGTCATTGTCTAAAACGTTTCCTGCATTTTCAATTCCGTCATTACCGGTAAAAGGTCCAAACACATCAGGATTCGCTACAAGACCGGCAGCGGTTACTTCTACCGTAACAGTTCCTGTAGCACATTGAGAAGGATCGGATACCAGACAGATGGTGTAATCTATTGTGTATGTTCCGGCAGGGGTGTTAGGTGCTACCGTGATGGTACCATCAGTTCCTATGGTTACAGGTCCTTCAGTTACCGGAGTCACGTTCACATCTTCCGCAGTAACAGGCTGTCCGTTGAAGGTATCATTATCAAGAACGTTTCCTGCATTTGGAAGTCCTTCAACCCCGTTGACAGGTCCCACCAGATCCGGATTAGCAACCAATCCCTCAGGATCTACTACCACTTCTACTGTTACCGTTGCGCTGGCACAATTGGTAGGATTCAGTATCTCACAAATGGTGTAGGTCACAGTGTATGTTCCTGCTGGGGTATTTGGAGCAACGGTAATCGTTCCGTCAGCATTTACAGTAAGTGGTCCCTGGGTTACAGGAGTTACACTTACCTGATCCGGAGAAACAGGCTGTCCACTTAAGAAGTCATTGTCCAGCACA
>CAZFSC010000042.1:0-3489 GCA_964521585.1 uncultured Limnohabitans sp. | reverse complement strand
TTACATCTTCAGGAGTTACAGGTTGGCCGTTCAGAAGATCATTATCCAATACATTGCCTGCATTATCTGTTCCTTCAAGTCCGTTCACCAAATCTATATTATCAGGATTGGCTACTAATTCGCTTGCGGTAGCTTCTACCGTAACTGTCACGTTTGCTGTAGCACAATTGGCTGGGTTTGATACTTCGCAAATAGTATAATTTATAACATAGGTTCCTGCAGGAGTATTGGGAGCAAGAGTTACAATTCCATCTGCGTTCACAGTAAGCGGACCTTCCGTGACAGGAGTGATTAGAACATCTTCAGGAGAAACAGGTTCGCCATTCAAGGAATCATTGTCAAGAACGTTTCCTGCATTGGTACTTTCTCCAATGTTGCTGAATGGTCCGAAGAAGTCTGAGTTGGCAACAAGTCCAGCTGGAGCTATTTCCACAGTTATTGTTCCTGTAGCACATTGAGAAGGATCGGATACCAAGCAAATGGTGTAATCTAAAGTATAGGTTCCTGCTGGATAATTTGGAGACACTATTATAACTCCATCTGTTCCAATGGTAATTGGTCCTTGTGTTGCTGGAGTCACAGTTACCTGATCCGGAGATACAGGCTGTCCGTTATAAGAGTCGTTATCAAGTACATTACCTGCATTGCTACTACCTTTAGTGCTAACTATCGGTCCTACAAAATCCGGATTAGCAACCAATCCCTCAGGATCTACTACCACCTCAACTGTCACGGTTGCACTGGCACAATTCGTAGGATTCAGTATCTCACATATGGTGTAGGTCACTGCGTATGTTCCTGCTGGGGTATTTGGAGCGACGGTAATCGTTCCGTCAGCATTTACAGTAAGTGGTCCCTGGCTTACAGGAGTTATACTTACCTGATCCGGAGAAACAGGCTGTCCACTTAAGAAGTCATTGTCCAGCACATTACCGCCGTTCTCAATTCCGTCAGCACTGCTGAATGGACCAAAGAAATCTGGGTTGGCGACAAGTGTAGCTGCAGCAACTTCTATAGTTACCGTTCCTGTAGCGCAGTTGCCAGGGTTGTTGGCATCACATACGGTGTAGGTCACGGTGTATGTTCCTGCAGGAGTATTAGGGGCGACACTGACAGTTCCATCGGTTCCAATAGTGATCGGTCCTTCGGTCACCGGAATTACATTTACATCTTCAGGAGTTACAGGTTGGCCGTTCAGAAGATCATTATCCAATACATTGCCTGCATTATCTGTTCCTTCAAGTCCGTTCACCGGTCCTACATTATCCGGATTAGCTACTAATTCATACCCTAAAATATCCACTGTTAAAATTGCTGTCGAGCACAGGGATGGGTTCAGGATGCTACAAATAGTATATTCTGCAGTATAAGTTCCTGAAGGAGTATTAGGGCTGATAATTATGGTTCCATCGACATCAATTGTAATAGGACCTTGGGTAACAGGTGATACTGCGACATCTGTTGCAGTAACAGGCTGACCATTTAGAAGATCATTGTCAAGTACATTTCCTGCATTATTAGAACCTTGAAAACCATTTACAGGTCCTACGAAATCTGGATTAGCTACCAGAATTATTTCTTCTGCAGTCACTATTACAGTAACCGTTGAAGTAGCACAATTTGATGGATCACTCACCGTACATATTGTATATTCTACAACATACGTACCGGCAGGAGTGTTTGGAGCCACACTTATGGTTCCATCAGCATCAATTGTTACGGGGCCTTCGGTTACAGAAGTAAGGATAATATCTTCAAAAGCAACAGATTCTCCATTCAAAAGATCGTTATTAAGAACGTTGCCTGCGTTGGTAATTCCAGCGGTTCCGTCAACAGGTCCAACAAAATCTGGATTAGCTACTAAGCCTTCCGGATCTCTTGCCACCTCAATCGTGACCGTACCAGTAGCGCAATTTCCTGGGTTCAAGTTTTCACAGACGGTGTACTGAACCGTATAGATTCCCGGAAGTGTATTAGGAGCAACAGTGACTGTCCCATCAGCATTAATTGTTATGCCTCCTTGGGTGATAGGTGTAAGTGTTACTTTTGAAGGATCTAACGGGATTCCGTTCAGGAAGTCATTATCCAATACATTTCCTGCATTTGTGGATCCTTCGGCACTGCTCACAGGTCCGTAGAAATCTGGATTAGCTACGATTTCTGAAGTATTTACCACAACTGTTACAGTTGCGCTGGTACAGTTTGATGGATTAATGCTCTCACAAACAGTATACTCTACTACATAAACACCTGCCGGAGTATCAGGAGCAATTACTATCGTCCCATCAGACAGTATGGATACCGGACCTTGAGTTACAGGCGTAACATTTACCTGATCTGAAGAAACTGGGAGACCATTTAAGGTGTCATTACCAAGTACATTTCCAGCATTTGCCTCTCCAGCGGAACCATTTATAGGCCCAATATTATCTGCATTAGCTGTAAGGGTACCAGCCACCACTTCAACAGTTGCCGTAGCGGTAGAACAATTATCTGTATTCGCTGCACTACATATTGTATAATCTATAGTGTAAGTTCCTGCAGGAGTATTAGGAGCTACTGTTATTGTTCCGTCTGCATTCACAGTAAGCGGACCTTCGGTAACAGGTGTGATGATTACATCTTCCGGAGAAACTGGTTCTCCATTAAAGGTGTCATTACCAAGTACATTTCCTGCATTTGGAGTCCCTTCAGTTCCAACAACCGGACCTACAAAATCTGGATTAGCGATTAAGCCTTCTTCGGCAACTTCTACAGTAATAGAAACTGTAGCTGTTGAACAATTTGAAGGATTAACTTTTCCACAAATCTGGTAAATGAGGGTATAAGTCCCGGCAGGAATTCCTGCAGCTACATCTACTGTACCATTGGCATTTAAGGTTATTGAACCTGTTGGATCCGGGCTTATTACGGTTAGGGTAACATCACTTGGATCTAATGGTAGTCCGTTAAAGATATCGTTGGTAAAGACATTGATCACAGCAGTTCCGCCGGTATCTCCGTCTATTCCTTCTACCACATCATTTACAGCAGTAATTACATTTGAAACAACAGTTATCACAACAGAGTCTGTATCTGTAATTACATTGGTTTCACCATCGGTACCTTCAGCAGTAACCTCATTTATTATCTCTCCATTATTTATATCATTTTGAGTAACGATGTATACAGTTTCAAATTCCTGAGTTTCTCCCGGGTTTAATATATCGATGATGAAAGTTACCCCTGTGACAGACGAAGTTACCGTCACGTTAGTCAATGGAACATTTCCGGTGTTTTCAACCACAATCGTGTAGGTAATAACTTCTCCAGGGTTCCCAACTGTTTCAACGTCGGCTGTTACAGTAACTGTTACTTCGGAATATTGATCCAGTATAGTTCCTGTTCCAAGGTTATTGCTGATAGATACATTACCTGCACCCTGAATGTTGTTTAGGTTTACAAAGAAGGTCTCGGTAGGCTCTGCAATGTTGTCATTGATAATGGCTA
>CAZFSC010000041.1:14689-24338 GCA_964521585.1 uncultured Limnohabitans sp. | reverse complement strand
TTAGCTCTGTTGAGCGTGAATTGGTATGATAATTCCTGACCTTTTTCTGTATGCACAATCTGGCCTACGCTGATAAAGGCTTCGATTAACTCTGGATGGCGTTGGGCTGTTAAAAGGCCCAATGCAGTGCCCCAAGAATGGCCTAACAAATAAATCTTCTGTTGATTGAATCGCTTCCGAAGGATGTTGATTAATTCTTTTGTATCCTCCAGATATTGCTCCAAATGGATACTTTCAGGATTCACGTTCTCAGAAAAAGATTTCGCTGCCCCGCGTTGGTCCCAATACACTACCGTAAAATGCTTTTCCAGCTCCTCGTTATGTTCACGAAACATAGCTGTTTCGGAAGAGCCCGGACCACCATGTAAAAACAATAATACCGGATTAGAAACATTATGAGACCGGAATAGCACAAATTGGCTTACCCCACCAATTTCGAGGTATTCCATTGATGAAATACTTTTTCCGGAATCGTTCCGAATGCTGGGTGTAGAAACAAAATAATCCTTTAAAAAAAGGCAACTAGTCAGGAATAAAACGGCAAGAAAACCAATGATGAATTTTTTCATTTGCATACTATTTACAGTGAATTTTATGCAAAAAGAGCCGATTTATCAGTTCGAAACGCCCTTACCGATAGGGACGGACTTCATTTTCTGATTTTCTAACATCCATTTTCGATACTGAAGAGGAGTATTTCCTGTGAAGTTTTTAAAAACGCTATTAAAAGTAGATTTTGAATTGAAGCCAGCCTCCAGTGCCAGACCCAATAAATTGTAATGAACAAAAGCAGGGTCTACCATGAGTTTTTTTACTTCGTTAACCCGATATTCATTCACAAAATCAAAGAATGTCTTTCGTAAATCTTCATTTAAAACCTGAGAAAGATGATGTGTAGAAACCTCAATGTGTGCAGCCAATTTTGGAAGTGTAAGTTGATTATCGGCAAATAATTTATCCTGCTCCATGGCAGTTTCCATCTTACTTCGAATAGCCTGTTTTCGTTCAGTGCTTAAAGCTGAATTTCGGTATTTTTCATTTTTCGCAGAGTCTGAAATTGATTTGCTCTCACCCATGTCCTGAATTGCAAACAGGCGGGCATGCTTCATGCCAAGATAAGCAGTCACATAAATCAAAATTGCACCTACTAAAGGGGCCAGCTTCAACATTTCCGCTCCGGTAAAAACAAAAGAGGAAAGACTAATCAGATAAATCAAGCACATTCCTCCCAGGATATTCCGAAGCCAATTCATTCTTATTTTTTCCAGACTGGCATAAAAGTTTCGGATCTCCAGAGAGTGTTGATACCAGGCATTAAATGAGAAAATCAAATAGATCAAAAATTGAATGGATATTAATAATTTTAAAAGTTGACCATCCATCTCCCAGGCTAATCTTTTAAGAAAAAGCCCCTGCATGAACCAACTTATAATGAAAAAAAATGCTGGAGTAAAATGAAGGTAAAAGGATCGCTTCCATACGAATTCCCGGTTCAACATGGATACAACAAATAGAAAAAACAGTGGTCCATATAAAAACTCATTAGCTGGAAATAGGAGTCCTAGATATGGGTCTAAAAGAAAAAATTCCTGCTGATGCAGCACATTACCGAACATACCTATACTCATTGAAAGTAAAAGGACTGCCAATATTCTAAAAGATAAACTAAAGTCAGATTTTAATGACAGAAGATATATTGCAAGAAAAAAAGCATGGGCTGCCCCTAATAAAATACCAAGAGATGGGAGATCAAGGTTAATATTATTCATCGGTTCATTTAAGACAGAATTGGTGAATTACTATAGTTGCATCAATTCGAGAGGGATTTGACTGATCAATCAGCGCTTCTAGCGGACAGGATCAAAGGAATTAAACTACGCAAATCCTCAGGAAACAAAAATAGAAGGAATTTGAATTCACAGCTTAGGCGAGCACACTTAAGTTGATTTTTGCTAATTTCTTTTACGGAAATTGGGAGGAATTACTGCAATGGAATTGGATCCACCGAATCCCCCGGCAATCCAAAAAGTTTCCAACTTTGCATTTGATATTCACGATGACTAGCTCAGCTAGAAATTACAAGCCTTATTTACAGTTGATAATCAACAGGATCAAAAATTAACTCCAGATTATTTTTCAGAATTATGAACACTATTTTTGAAACAAAACAAAATTAAAATCTGTTTGAGCCAATTTTTTTACCCCATTTAGATGATATGTAAGGATTCTGCTTAAAAATTATCAAATCAATAAGATAAAAGGGAAAAAATAATTTTGTTTTTAAAAAGTCCTCGCCTATTTTTGAAATATGTTACTCACAGCAGCGATCTATTTTACCTTCTATTACTTTTATTTTCGAAGCCAAAATCGAATCGGAGCTGTGTATTGCCTAGTCAAAAACTAAAAGAAAATATAAACACAAAAAGCCCGGTTCGAAAGACCCGGGCTTTTTTCATTTAAAGCTCAGTATCATGAAAACACACAAGCAAATCAAAGATTGGGGCTTAGGACTCAGTAGCCCGCTTATCATCGCAGGCCCTTGCTCCGCAGAGACCCCAGAGCAGATTGAGCAGATCTGTAAAGAAATGAAAGAGGAAAATATTGTTCCTCAGCTTTTCAGAGCCGGTATTTGGAAACCAAGAACCCGACCCGGCTCCTTTGAAGGTGTGGGTGAGGAAGGTTTGAAATGGATGGAAATCGTCCGACATCACCTCAGCATTCCCATCACTACTGAAGTGGGTAATGCAGCTCATGTGGAAATGGCATTGAAACATAAGGTGGATGTGCTTTGGGTAGGAGCGCGAACCACAGTGAATCCATTTGCTGTACAGGAAATTGCGGAAGCCCTGCGTGGGGTGGATATTCCCGTGATGGTAAAGAATCCAATGAATCCTGATCTGGAACTTTGGATGGGCGCATTGGAGCGGTTTCATGCTGTAGGAATCGATAAACTGGCAGGGATTCACCGAGGATTCTCAGATGCCTATGACAAGCGATTCAGAAACAAACCAAACTGGTCTATGCCGATTCACCTGAAACGACTTTGGACTGGAATGGAAGTAATCAATGACCCCTCACATATTGTCGGTAAGCGGGATGGTCTGCTAGAAGTTGCTCAGCGCGCGATGAACTTTGGACTGGATGGCTTGATGATCGAGACGCACCATGATCCTGACCAAGCCTGGTCCGATGCCAAACAACAGGTAACTCCTGCAGCATTGAGAGACATGATCAATTCCATCGACTTCAAAGAGCCTTTAGAAACGATGAAACCTGATGAGCGGCTTCAAGATCTGCGCAGGGCGGTAGATCACATGGATGATCAATTGCTGGATATTCTACAGGAGCGATTTGCCATCATCGATCAGATCGGTGCCCATAAGCGGGAGCATCATTTGACTGTATTCCAATCCGACCGATGGAAGGAAGTAATGGAGAGCAGAACCCAAAAAGGCGTGAAAAAGCATTTGAGCGAAAAATTCATGAAGGAGTTGCTTTACTGTATCCACGAGGAATCTGTAAAACGTCAGGAAAAACAACTTCGGGAGGCCAGTCCTATCAAAAAATAAATACAACATACTGAGCTTTCTAAGCGCAAAGGAGCATACATCTTATGCTCCTTTGCCTAATTTTCAATTATCTTGGCTAGAGACAAATTCAAAAATTTTGTGAATCCAACATTATTTTCAGACCAACCTGCAGAAGACCTGCATAACCTGCTCGGCCAATTGAATTTTTCAGGCCTATTTCTACTGGTCGATTCAAATACCGAAGTCCATTGCCTTCCCCTGATTGAAAAATCCCTACCCGAAGGCACCCTTATTTTCAGCGTAAATCCAGGAGAATCCAACAAAACCCTCTCCACTTGCATGGAAATCTGGAATGCTATGACAAATGCCCAACTGGATAGAAAAGCGCTAATGATCAATCTGGGTGGCGGTGTTTTGGGTGATATGGGAGGTTTTTGCGCCAGCATTTACAAAAGAGGAATCCGGTTCATCAATGTACCAACGACCCTTTTGTCCCAAGTGGACGCCAGCGTCGGAGGTAAATTGGGAGTAGACTTCGAAGGCCTAAAAAATCATCTTGGTGTTTTCAATGAGCCTGAAAATGTACTCATCTCTCCAAACTTTCTTAACACCCTTCCTGAGAATGAACTCCGCTCCGGCTTTGCGGAAATCATCAAACATGGCTTGATTCGGGACAAAGATTATTTTGAAAGTCTTGATTTTTTGAACTGGAAAAATTCAGATTGGAAATCCCTGATCCAGACTTCCGTATCCATCAAAACGGAAGTAGTGGAGTCCGACCCCAAAGAAGCCGGACTGCGGAAGATCCTGAACTTCGGGCATACCATTGGTCATGCCTTCGAAACCTTCTATCTGGACGGAGAAAAACATTTGCTACACGGGGAGGCCATCGCTGCAGGGATGATCTGTGAGGCCTGGCTATCTCATCTAAAACTGGGACTGACCGAATCTGAACTTTCGCAGATTGTGAAGGCATTTCTGACCGTTTTTGGCAAAATTGAAATCGCTGATTCAGAGATCAATCCAATTTTGGAGTTTTGTCTTCAGGATAAAAAAAATGAAGGAAACAGTCTTTTATTTTCACTGCTGGATTCCATAGGAAGCTGTCAATATAATATTCCGATCTCCCGTCGGGAAATCCAACAAGCCATCTCTTACTATCAAAGCATTTAATTACCGATCCATTGAAAACTGAAACCATGGAAATCCTTCACCTGCAGCAGACCTCAGCATTTGATCCGGTGACTATCCCCCTCCCATCCTCCAAGAGCGAGTCAAATCGGGTTTTGGTCATTGATGCACTGACTCAAGGCGACAATAAAATCAGCAACCTGGCTGAGGCAAGAGACACGCAAACCATGATCAATTTGCTGAAAAAAAATCCGCCTGTTTACGATGTGTTGGATGCCGGCACAACCATGCGTTTTTTGACTGCTTTTGCTGCAATCACCCAGAAAAACAAGGTCATGACAGGCACTCCCCGAATGTGCCAAAGACCCATCGGGATTTTGGTGGATGCCCTTCGGGAAATAGGGGCAGAAATCCACTATCTCAATGCAGAAGGCTATCCTCCACTGGCGATCCATGGCCTTCAAAAACAAATCAATCAACGGGTAACTATCAGAGGAGATGTATCCAGTCAATACATCTCGGCGATGCTGATGATCGCTCCGCTATTGCCCAAAGGGCTCGAATTGGTCTTGGAGGGAAAAATAGGGAGCAAAACCTACATCGAAATGACGCTCGAACTTATGGCTCAGTTTGGGATAAAATACACCTGGGAGGAAAACATTATCCGGATTACACCTCAAGCGTATCAGCCGACCTCGTTTGCAGTGGAAAGCGACTGGTCCGGCGCGAGCTATTGGTTTAGCTTGCTGGCTTGCGCAGATTCCGGAACATTCTTTCTCGAAGGTCTTAAAGAAAATAGCTTGCAGGGCGATTCGAAGATTGTAGCCATCATGGATCAACTTGGTGTCAAATCCACTTTCAAGGAAGGAGGAATACTTCTTCAGAAAAAAACCATCACAGGATTAGATCGTTGGGATTTCACACACTGTCCCGACCTCGCTCAGACAGTCGCAGTGACTTGCGCGATCCTTGGGCAAAATTCAATTTTCACCGGATTAGAAAGTCTCCGAATCAAGGAGACTGACCGGATCTATGCCTTGCAGCAAGAATTGGCAAAATTCAACGCAGAACTGAAAGAAATCGAACCTGA
Source organism: uncultured Limnohabitans sp. (assembly GCA_964521585.1). Classification (GTDB taxonomy): domain Bacteria; phylum Bacteroidota; class Bacteroidia; order Cytophagales; family Cyclobacteriaceae; genus Algoriphagus. The sequence continues at coordinate 18,587 of CAZFSC010000041.1, read as the reverse complement.
AGTTTTCCAGGTTATCCCTTCTGTGACCATGCCTCATCAAGTTCAGATACATACTTATGAGGATCACCGCATGGCGATGGCTTTCATGCCTTTAGTCACAAAAACATCAGTATCTTTCGAAGATCCTTCTGTCGTGGACAAATCTTATCCGAGTTTTTGGAAACATTGTAATCTAGCAGGTATTGTAACCAAAAAAATTGTATGAGTAATCTAGTCATTGCAATCCAAGGGATTCCAGGATCCTTTCACCATCAGGTTGCTATCCGCTATTTTGGAGCTGAGGCTGAGCTTCTAACATTTCAAACTTTTGAAGCTGTAGCGAAGGCAGTTGCTACCGGGCAAGCTAATTTTGGAGTAATGGCTATTGAAAACTCGATCGCAGGAGCCATCCTTCCAAATTATGAATTGATCGATCGTTTTGATCTGAATATACGGGACGAATATTACCTCCCGATTTCACACCAATTAATGGCTCTTCCGGGACAAAAAATTGAGGAAATCCATACAGTGGCATCTCACCCAATGGCATTACTTCAATGCAAAAAATTCCTTTCCGAATACCCACACTTGGTTCAAAAGGACGATGTAGACACCGCTTCGGTAGCCAGAGAGATCTCCGAGAAGCAGCTCAAAGGGAAAGCAGCCATAGCCAGCGAAGTTGCCGCTGAAATATACGGATTGGAAATTTTGGCCAGAGATATCCAAAGCGTCAAGGAAAATGCGACCCGTTTCATCATCCTACAGAAAGAACATAAGGAGCTTTTCCCCACACCCAATAAAGCTTCATTTAAAATCTCAATCAAAAATCAGCCTGGCGGCCTGGCAAAGCTATTAACCATGCTTTATGAAAAGGGGCTCGATCTAAGCAAGATCCAGTCGATTCCGGTAATCGATAAACCCTGGGATTATGCCTTCTTCATCGATGCAGAGTTTAAGAATTACTCTTCCTTTCTACAAGCAATGGAAGCTTGCAATATAAATTTCGGGAAGGTGAAAATTTTTGGGCAATACTTAAGCAGGAAACCATGAAAGGATTTGCCGATCGTGTTGGCTCAGTGGAGGAATATTATTTTTCGGCGAAGCTACGGGAAGTTAACCAGTTGATAAGCGAAGGTAAACCCGTGATTAATCTGGGTATCGGAAGTCCGGATTTATCACCGGATCCCGCAGTCATCGAGGCTTTGCGAAGCACTGCAGAAAATCAAAAAGCGCATGGCTATCAAAACTATCAAGGCATACCGGAATTAAGAATAGCCATGAGCGAGTTTTATGCCCGGGAATATGGGGTACAGCTTCAGCCTGGGAAAGAAATCCTTCCACTGATGGGTTCCAAAGAGGGAATCATGCATTTGAGTATGACTTTCCTGAATCCCGGAGATGAGGTGCTGATTCCCGACCCCGGATACCCGACCTATGCTGCAGTCACCAAATTATTGGGGGCAAAGCCCATCTATTACCAATTGGATTTGGAAAAGAAAGGGAGACCTAATCTCGAAGAACTGGAACAATCAGACCTTTCGAAAGTGAAAATCATGTGGATCAATTATCCCCATATGCCAACAGGGGCTACAGGAAGCATCCGGATTCTGGAAGATCTGGTGGCATTTGCCAAGCGAAATCAGATTATTCTTCTCCATGACAATCCATATAGCCATATCCTAAATCCGGAACCGATGAGTATCCTATCTATTCCAGGTGCAAAGGAAGTGGCCATGGAGCTTAATTCCCTCAGCAAAACTTTCAATATGCCCGGCTGGCGGGTGGGTATGTTGGTGGGCGCTGAGGACTGGATAGCAGCTGTACTCAAAGTCAAAAGCAATATGGATTCGGGAATGTTTCTCGGTATTCAAAAAGGTGCCATCACAGCCCTTAATCTAGGGAAAAGCTGGTTTTCAGATCTTGATGAGCAGTATCACAACCGTAGAAAACTCGTCTGGAAACTTGCAGATAAGCTTAATCTGACTTATTTGAAAGATACGGCAGGCTTGTTTGTATGGTGCAAAATTAATGAGGAAAAAACGGCAGAGGAACTGGTAGACTGGCTTTTGTATGATAAATCTATCTTTATCACCCCCGGTAAAATCTTCGGAAAGTCCGGTGAAAAATATGTGCGGATCTCCCTCTGCATGCCTGAATTCAAAATTTTGGAAGCCATCAACAGGTTAAAATCCTAGACTTGGATAAACGTACTCGCATCAGTGACTGAGCTTTGAATGATACGCTATGATCTGAGATCAGCTTTAAATTCTTGAACCATAAAATCATAATTAAATGAAGAAAATACATCTCGTAGGACTCGGACTTTTGGGAGGATCATTTGGCCTTGCTGCCAGAAGAAAATTCCCGGAATTGAAAGTCAGCGGCACAGATAGTTCCGAGCAAAATCAAAAAGATGCACTGACTCTAGGAATCGTGACCACGATTCAGGAACAGGCTGACCAAGATACTGACATCGTTATCCTGGCTACTCCTGCGGACACCTTGGGAGATCTACTTGTTCAGACACTGGATTACATCGGTGATCAAACCTTAGTAATCGATCTTGGATCGACAAAGGCAAAAATCTGTGAGCGAGTCAGTTCCCATCCCAAAAGAGCGCAGTTTCTCGCTGGTCACCCCATCGCTGGAACAGAATATTCAGGCCCTAAAGCGGCATTTGCAGACTTATTGGACCGAAGAGTAATGATTCTTTGTGAGTTGGAAAAAACCGATCTGCATCTCAAAGAGAAAGCATATTCCCTTTTAGATGCGCTCAATATGAAACTCAGATTCATGGATCCTGAGGAGCATGACCGTCAATTGGCATTTGTTTCTCACCTTTCCCACATTTCTTCTTTTATGTTGGGTAAAACGGTTCTGCAGAAGATGGAAGATGATAAAAATATTTTCGATATGGCAGGATCAGGCTTTGCATCAACCGTGCGTCTGGCTAAGTCAAGCCCAGCCATGTGGGCTCCGATCTTAACTGAAAACAAGGTGAATATTTTGGCTGCCTTGGACGGTTACATCGCCAATCTGGCGGATATCCGGGCCAAGGTTGCAGCAAGTGACAGCGCATCGATCTATTCCGAACTTTCAGAAATCAACAAAATCCGGGATATTCTGGATTTGGGAAAATAGCCTGATAAGGGAAATCTAACTTTGACCTAAATCGAAAAATCTTACCAAAACCCGATATTTAAAGTTGATCTTTAAGTTCAAGGGGTTAGCTGTAATTATGTAATTTTAATGGAAACAAATTCCCCAAGCCTATGAAACCGACCTTACTTCTATTCTTAATTCTAATTTCTGTCGGAAGCTTTGCACAGCAAAAAAATTGGCAAGTGATCGAAACCGAAAATGAGGCTAGCCCCAGACATGAAAACTCCTTCGTGGAACTTGACGGCAAGTTCTATGCACTAGGTGGTCGGATGGACCGACCGGTTGAGGAATTTGACCCAAAAACCAAGACCTGGAGAAAACTTGCCGAGGTCCCGATGAATTTCCATCATTTTCAGGCATTGGCATTCGAAGGGGAAATCTATGTAATCGGGGCATTTACAGGAGGCTATCCACATGAAAAACCCATCGAAAACTTCCTGATTTTCAATCCTAAAAACAATACCTGGAGAGAAGGCCCCAAAATACCTGCCGATAGGCTTCGGGGTTCGGTCGGAGTATTTTCCAGAAATGGAAAAATTTACCTTGTCTGTGGGATTATTGATGGACATTACGATGGTCATGTGGCTTGGTTTGATGAATATGATCCGAAGACAAATACCTGGAAAATCCTGCCCGATGCCCCTCGTCCCAGAGATCACTTTGGTGCAGCATTGGTAGGTGATCAAGTTTACTTGGCAGGAGGCCGCACCTCCCATGCGGCAATTGGTAAAGTACTGGATCTGACCATATCAGAGGT
>CAZFSC010000041.1:0-14589 GCA_964521585.1 uncultured Limnohabitans sp. | reverse complement strand
ATCTATTATAAAGGAAAGTTATATGTAGCAGCTGGCTCCGCAAAAAGAGGGGGTGGACCTGAATTAAATGATATTGAGGTTTTGGAGTGGAAATAAGTCTTGGAAAAGCCCAAGTGGATGGAGTTATTAAATTCGATTTAGTTTTTTTTAAGATTAAAAAGCTTCCAGATCTGAATCAGTCGGATTTGTGGCTTCACTTTTGAAATACTTATAATAAAATTTATAGCCTATGAAATCGAGCGCGACGAGAATGTTAAATTATAAGATAAGCATTCTCCATCCACCTCAGACTGACAGGTGCGAGATTCCGTCTAACCATCAATTAAAATTTTAAACAGATGAAATATCTTTTATCACTATCGCTTTTATTGATCTCTTTTGGGACATATGCCCAGGAAGATCTGACCATTCCTCTCCTGGAAGTCGAGGGAATAAGTATCCGCAAAGTTGCTCCTGATGAAGCTGTTTTCTCGATAGCATTGGAGGAGAAATCCATGAAGGTACCTGCAGCCGTTGAGGTTTTAAACCAAAAAACCAAAAACCTTGCAAATGCCTTGAATAAGGCCAAAATAAAAGATTACAAGCTTATTGCTGACAATTATTCTGTGAACATCAATCGGGTCTATATTAAAGGAAACGCCAGGGATTCTGGCTATGTAGCCCGGCAGTCTCTACGGATCGTAACTGGAAGCAAGGATGAAGATCTCCAGAAAATCGTAGAAGCGATTCAAAATTCAGGAGATATGAGTTTCAACCTGCATTTCCAAGTGTCTGAAGCCACCAAAAACTCCCTGCAAGATGCTCTTCTGGTTGAAGCGTTGAAAAATGCGGAGTCAAAAGCCAGACTGATTGCTCAAACATTGGGAATCAAAAATATCCGTGTGCATCGGGTAAATATTACTTCTGACGGTCCCAGCTTTCCCAAAATGGAAATGATGCGAACCAGTGCTGATGCTTCCACCGATGTACTGATCTCTCCGGATCAACAATCAATTACACGTCAGGTGTCAGTGAAATACACCTATTGAGCATAGAGTCTTTTAATCCAACTCTTTAGAATCCTGCTATTTTGAGCAGGATTTTTTTTTAAACCCTAAAAAAGGTTACATCTTTTTCAATTAATATGCCTCTTTAAAGGGGATCAGCATGCTCCCTTTCTTTATTTGGATGAGTGGTTATTCAGCAATGCCACAAATTTGAGATATTAGGATTCAAACATCCATTTCAAAAGATTAAATCGAGCATGACTAATACGTCTCACACTGGGATGATTGTTAATACTGCGAGATTCCAACTGACCATCAAGTAAAATTATAAATAGATGAAATTCAATCTTCTAATAGCCATTTCCTTCATTATCCTAGCAAGCTTTTCATGCACACCTGCCGATCCTTTGGTTGGCAGTTCGGAAATCACCAAATGGCCTGATGATAAGACAGGTGCCATATCAGTCACCTACGACGATGGGATCATCAATCAGTTCACTGTGGCAAAACCAATCATGGATAGTCTGGGCTTGCCTGCAACCTTCTACATCATCACTGGGAAGGTGGAAGGTTCGGGTAAAGGCAAATTTATCGGTAGAGATCCGAAGGAAATTATCCGGGAAACCGGAATTTCAAAAACTGACTCCAGCAATTTCTTTGAGCGCGCTTCGCTCATTGCCTTCACAGGAACCACCGAGGCAGAAGATTACCATGCTCGAGCCGGCTCACTCTTTGAATCCGGAAAAATCCAGGAAGCATACCAACTCATTGATGAGGGTTATGAAAAGATTAGGTCCGGAAAAATGTTGAATACCAGTGAAGTCGTATTTCATAATAATGTCGAAGACACCACCACTTGGGAACAATATAAATACTATGCATCCCAAGGTCATGAGATCGCCTCTCATACAGTCACGCATCCGAGATTGGCTGTTTTGGATGAGGCAAACATGCGGTATGAGTTGGAACAAAGTAAAGCTGATTTATTGAAATATATCGGTGAAGAATCCATATTCAGCGCTGAAGGGCCTTATGGAACGGAGGACGAAAGAGTCATGGAATATGCCCATAAAGTCTATCCGGCCCTGAGAAATCGGATGCCTGAACCATGGATGGAGGAAATCAACCGAGGAAGCAAAGTCGACCCGGGAAAATCCGAAAAAGAATATGTTCAATGGCAACGGGGTATCCTCAGTCGTCATTCCTTCGAAGACATGAAAGCATGGATTGATACCACGAAAAATCATGAAAATATCTGGCTGGTTTTGGTCATTCATGGGGTGGAAAATCTCGGCTGGGAGCCCAAGACAAAAGCTGAGTTAGAGGAATATTTCTCCTACATGAAATCTACCGAGGATGAACTATGGATTGATACCTTCCGGGAAGTCACCAAATACATCCGGGCTCGCCAAAACTCCACTGTCGAAAGCAGTCTGGAAAATGGTAAAATCACTATCCGCCTGCAATCGAATCTAAACCCAGAAATCTATTCGGTTCCTTTGACAGTCAAAACCTATATACCCCAAGATTGGAAGTCGGCCAAAACTGAAAATCAAAAACCTCTCGAACTGCATCAAGATGAAAAAGGAAGCTATGTATTAGTTTCTATGAGCCTTAGCGAACCCGAAATCTCAATAAGCAACTGATTTTTAATTTATGGTTTTGCAGTTTATTGAAGAATCATATCTCTTGACTGACTGAAAATTAATTGGATTTCAAACCACTCTTTATCACGAGAAAAACCCTTTAAAACCGGATGATTAAAAGGTCATTTATTCCGAACTGCTTAGAAATAGTGAATTATCCAGCAGTTCATTTAAGCATCTTTATTCCAATTCCTTCAGGCTAAGTCTAAGTGACAAAACGCAGTAAATGAATAAAATTATTGTAAACCCAATCTCCACTTCTGACAGGAGTTTTTTTGTAATTTAGATCATGCTCCAAAGTCAAAAACACTTATTCAACCTAGCCACAGATGTGCATTATCTCAATAACGCCTATAAAGCTCCACAGCTCAGAGCGGCTGAAGAAGCAGGAATTGCAGCTTTGATCAAGCAGCGAAATCCATTTCTTCTCAGACCATCTGAATTTTTTGAGAAAGTCGATATTCTGAAATCTACCTTTGGCAAATTGGTGAATTGCGAATCAGAATCTGTAACCATCATTCCCTCCACTTCGTATGGATTTGCTTCGGTTTTGAAAAACCTCAACCCTAAGTCCGGTGGGAAAGCGATTCTGGTTCAGGATGAATTTCCCAGCGGATATTTCTCCATAAAGCGTTGGGCCGAAGAGAATCAATCAAGAATAGAAATGATCTCGCCTGATCCAAACGCGATAACCAAAGGAGAAAGCTGGAATCAAAGATTATTGGATGCCATAGACGCCAAAACCTCAGTAGTCTTGATTTCTTCAGTACACTGGATGACCGGAGTGAAGTTTGACCTGGAATCCATCGGTGCCAAATGCAGGAAGATGGGCGCTGTTTTCATTGTGGATGGGACGCAGTCAGTCGGTGCCATGCCTATAGATGTAAAGACATTTCATATTGACGCCTTGATCTGTGCCGCCTACAAATGGCTACTTGGACCCTATTCGATCGGTCTGGCTTATATAGGAGAAAGATTTCATCAGGGAATTCCACTGGAAGAGTCCTGGATGAACCGTGTCAACGCCAGGGATTTCGGGAAGCTTTCAGATTATGCAGCTCAATATTCTCCGGGTGCAGCTCGCTATACTGTCGGTGAAGCATCTAATTTTATTTTATTGCCCATGCTTCAGATTAGTCTGGATCAGCTTTTGGATTGGACGCCCAAGGCCATTCAAGAATATTCCAAATCCTTAAATACTCCCCTGATCCGATTTATCGAAAATCACGGAGGAAAAGTAGAGCCAGAACCTTTTCGCACAGAGCATCTTTTATCTCCAAAGTTACCGGCCTCAATCGATCAGGAATCTTTGAAAAAAGAATTGGAAGCCAATCAAATTTTCGTCTCCAGCCGGGGAGAATACCTTCGGGTTTCCATCAATGTATTCAATGACAGTCAGGATTTGAAAGCCTTAATGGACGTTATCGGACAGCAGCTGATTTCCGTTTAGCATTTAAAATCCAATCGATGAAAGCTCAATCCTATTCGGAATACGGTCCTCCTGAAGTAGTGCAATTAATGGAAGTTCCAAAGCCCAAGCCGGTCAGGGACGAACTTTTGATTCAGGTGAAAGCTGCCACTGTCAATCGTACGGATGCTGGTTTCAGAAGTGCTGTTTACTTTATCAGCAGATTATTTACCGGACTTTTTCGTCCTAAAGTTCAGATCCTGGGCTGTGAGTTTGCAGGAATTGTCAGTGAGTTAGGCCCCGAAGTAAGTAAGTTTAAAATTGGAGACCGGGTTTTTGGATTTACCGATAGCCGGTTCGGAGCCCATGGGGAATACATGCTTATGGGTGAGAATGAAGGCATAGCGGTCATCCCGGAAGGCTTGAATTTTGAGACCGCAGCGGCTCTCTCAGAAGGATCACATTATGCTTTGGAAGATATCCGTGCTGCAAAGGTAAAATCCGGAGATCAGGTTTTGGTAATTGGCGCCACCGGTGCCATAGGCTCTGCTGCGATCCAACTGATGAAGGAAATTGGTGCAGAAATAACCGCCGTTTGCTTGGGAGATTATTCTGAGTTAGTGAAGAATCTGGGAGCAGATAAAGTCTTGGATTCTGAAAAAGAAGATTTCACTAAACTTTCGAAGCAGTTCGATTTTATTTTTGATGCAGTGGGAAAAAGTAGATTCAAAATCTGCAAACCACTTTTGAAGAAAAAGGGAGTTTACATCTCTACAGAACCAGGCCCCAGAGGAGAGAATATCTTTCTGGCTCTGTCCACTTCATTATTTAGCGGAAAGAGAGTCTTATTCCCAATTCCCTCTATCCGACAGACCGATCTGGAGTATTTTCGGGATCTTGCAGAACAAGGAAAATTCCATCCGTTGATTGACAGGGTTTTTGAATTTGAAGATATCGTAGAAGCCTACCGCTATGTAGACAGCGGCAAGAAAATTGGAAATGTAATTCTTCGTGTAGGTTGGTCTCATTAAATTTTAATTTTTCAAAGAGGGGCTTAACTTCGGAAGTAATTTAGGTATCTAAATAGATCAGTCAGCATTACATGATTCAATCATTCTTACAGCTAAGTCTCCGAACGCTTTTTAAGAAAAACCTTCGATTTACACTCATCAACAGCTTTGGATTGGCCGTGGGCTTTGCCTGCTTTTTTTTGGTATCCATGTTTATCAATGATGAATATCAATTTGATGCTTATCACACCAATTCCGACGAGATTTATCGGGTAGTGTTAGATTTTAACAGTGATGGTACCCAAACTTCTTGGGCTAAAACTTCGGCACCAATAGGGAAGAATTTAATAGGTGCTTTTCCAGAAGTAAAAGAAGTAATGCGCCTTCGGAAAAATCCTGGTACAGATTTACTGAGTTTTGAGGACCGAAAATTCTATGAGGAACAGGTCTACTTCGCGGATAGTAGCTTATTTCAGATTTTCGATATTCCTCTGCTACGTGGCAATCCTGAGGAAGCATTATTGGAAAAAAATTCGATCATACTGACTGATGAGATGGCAAACCGATACTTTCCATCGGAAGATCCCATAGGAAAATCTTTGCGGTTCAATAATGAGATAGATTTGACGATCACAGGAATAATGGCAGATATGCAGAGTAATTCCCATTTTGTGGCCGAGGCTTTTATTACTTTTTCATCTTTAGAAGAATTGATTGGAGAAGCCAGGTTATCAAATTGGGGCCAGTTCGATCACTACACCTATGTACTTTTAGAGAAAGACTCTGATCCAAAGGCGCTGGAATCAAAACTTCCCCAAATTTTAAAAAATCATGCTCCAGAATGGGTTCAGGAAAAAGAAACACTACTTCTCCAGCCACTCAAATCCATTCATTTGAACTCCGATCGTAAAGATGAAATAAGTCCGCCTAGCGATCCAGGATATTCGTTGATCTTAGCCACAATCGCCTTATTTATTCTCTTAATGGCCTGTGCGAATTTCATCAATCTCTCCACAGCTACTCAGGCAGCGCGTGAAAAAGAAATTTCTATCCAAAAGATTCTTGGAGCAAGCCGCTTGAATCTTGTGAGCTATTTTTTCTTGGAGACTTTAGTGATTTGTTTAATTGCTTTAATCCTTGGTTTCCTTATAGCGCTCTTATTTACCCCATATTTTAATGAGGTTACGCGAAAATCACTTCACCTCTTCGATAACTCTTGGCTAATTTTACCATCATTTCTAATTACACTACTAATCGCGGTTATAGCTAGCATACTTCCAGCATGGCAAGCGATCAAAGCAGGTATTGGATCCACTAAAAAAACAACAGGAACACACGCGCTAGCAGCAATCCGTAGTTCATTGATCACTTTTCAATTCGCCATTTCTATCTTCTTGTTATTTGCCACAGGAATAGTGTCTCAGCAGTTTCAATTTCTAAAAAATCAACGATTGGGTTTTGATAGTGACCAAGTATTAATAATTCCAGTCAAGGACCGAAGCCAAAATCAGAGACATGAAACTATTTCCGCAGAATTAGCTCAATTACCTGAGATTGCAGGAGTGAGTTTTTCCTCTAGTACTCCGGGGAATACCACCTCACTCACTTACACTTATTCTTTCCAGGGGTCGGACGCTGGTGAAAACTCCATTTCAACCTTTCTGATAGATGAAAATTTTCTTGAGCTATATGGAATTACACTTCAGGAAGGAAGACAAATTCAATTGAACCCTAAGGATTCAATTCCAGAAGTAATGATCAATGAGTCTACTGTTCGCGAGCTTGGTTTGGTAGATCCAATAGGAATGCAAGTCAGTGGTAAAGTGAAGGGAAGAATAGTTGGCATTGTAGACGATTTTAATTTTTCAACTCTGCATGCAGGAATTGACCCTCTCATTTTATATGGCTTCGTCCCTTCCTTTCGATTCGTTTCTGTAAAATTAAAAGCATTTGAAATAGAACAGGGTATCGCTTCACTAGAGAAAAAATGGCCAGAGCTCTATCCAGGTTATCCGCTTGAATTCAGCTTTTTAGATGAGCAAATCGATCAGCTATATCGATCCGAATATGAAATGACTCAAGCATATTCCACATTCTCAATTATTGCGATGGGGATTGCTGCTATTGGATTGGTCGGACTGAGTATATTTCTTATGTCTAAAAAGCTTAAGGAAATTAGTATCCGGAAGGTTTTTGGAAGCTCCACGCCTTCTTTGATTTTCTTAATTTATAAAGATTACCTCAGTGTTATAATGACAGCAGTGGTGCTTTCCTATATTGTGGGATATTTTTGGATGAAGCAGTGGCTAAGCGAATTTGCATTTCAGATCAAGCCTCATTTCGGATACTTTTTGGTCCCTGCAGGTATTATGGTGCTAATTTTATTGGTAAGCACAGGATTCCAAGTCTTAAGAGCTGTGCAAATAAATCCTTCGACAAATCTAAAACAGGATTAATAAGTCTAGCATTCAACGAGACTGATTTAGCCAGCTGTATCTACTGTCATGAACATCAAAAATGTTATTATTCCGATTACCAAACCCAAAATGAATACATTATAAGCATGCCTAAGTAGTCCATATTTTTTATTCAGCACCCTACCCTGATAATAGAGCGAAATCCCCATATGCTCATGAATTTTTTCCTGGGAAGGTAGAATTTGATCAATTTCCTTAAGATAATCATCCAATGAATAGGTGGAACTTTCCCCAAAGAAGAGCATGCTGGATTTGGGTTTGGCAGCAGTAGGAGAAGGTTTCCCCATGATCTTTGGTTTTGCAGCCTGCACAGCCAGGATAGTAGAGGTCAAACAGGTAGAAAGCAGCAATAAAATAGGGATCAACGTGAGTGGATTTTTGATATCCAGTCCATGAGAAATAGACCCATAACCTACAATGGCAATAGTAGAGGAAATCACCAGCGCATTGATACTGATAATGATATTAGCCTTGTTATCCGCAATCTGAAGGAGGTTACAATTGTTCTTGAAAGTAACTCTATAAAAGGTCTGACGCTCCCGATCGGTTTTGCTTTTTTTCACTTTAATTACCTCTTCCATAGGTGGGTTTTTTGGAACCTGAATTTAAAGAATAATTTTCCTAAAAATAGAATCTTTCCCGATGAGATCAAGGGCATAGATGGGCTTTGTTTCTTTATATAGACCAATGTATATATCCGGTTTCTTACCGGTAATCCTATAAAATGAAGTCTGAAGATTATTCCTATCAGCTAGGCCACAGATCATAGCTGTGGGCTGTTGACCGTGGTCTGTGGACTAATAACCGCAATATTGAAGTTGAAATATGCCCTATTGGCAGAATTGCGGGGATTATCCTGATTTTTATCCAATCCTCAAATAGATTGACTATTTCCAATTGATTTTAAATAAATTAGAAAGTAAACATTTGAAACTGTACAGCACTTAAATGTCATACTGATAAATCTTTTAAAAAATAAAAATCCACTATTCAAATAACCGTTTATGAACAAACTAAACAAAGAAGATATTAATCAGGAGGTCTTTGACCTATATGATGCCTATGCCCATAATCGCATCGATCGACGGACATTCGTGGAAAAAATTTCAGTCTATGCCGTAGGTGGGATTACAGTAGCTTCTCTGATGAGTGCCATGATGCCTGACTATGAGACCACCAGAACCATCAAAGAGGAAGATTCCCGACTGAGTTCGGAATATGTAACTTATTCATCCCCTAAAGGTGGCGGTGAGATTAAAGGTTTGCTTTCAATTCCCAGCGGGAAATCCGGAAAAGTCCCAGGGGTGGTGGTCGTGCATGAAAATCGCGGACTGAATCCATACATCGAAGATGTAGGAAGGCGTGCTGCAGTAGCCGGATTTATTTCTATTGCACCGGATGCCCTTACTCCGCTGGGCGGATATCCCGGAAATGACGATGAAGGCCGGGCGATGCAGGCCAAGCGAAACCGGGATGAAATGCTTGAAGATTTCATCGCAGCGTATGAGTATCTGAAAAATCACCCCAATTGTACTGGCGAGGTGGGAGTTGTGGGCTTCTGCTTTGGAGGATGGATATCCAATATGATGGCGGTAAGAATTCCTACTTTAGGAGCTTCTGTGCCTTATTACGGGGGGCAGCCCTCTGCTGAAGAAGCTGCGCAAATCCAAGCTCCGCTGATGCTCCACTATGCAGGACTAGATGAGCGTGTGAATGCAGGCTGGCCTGCCTACGAAGCTGCGCTCAAAGCAAATGACGTCGAGTATATCGCCTATTTTTATCCAGACACGAATCACGGATTTCATAATAATACAACCTCCAGATACGATGAGGAAGCAGCAAATCTATCCTGGGAGCGTACGATTGACTTCTTCAAAGAAAAGCTAGGCGGATAAACGGTAAAATATTACTATTTTATTATCCTGTAGAAATAAAATCGGCTTATGGAATTTATAGACTATTACAAAACCTTAGGGGTGTCACAAAATGCCAGCCCTGAGGAAATTAAAAAAGCCTATCGAAAACTTGCCAGAAAATATCATCCAGACCTCAATCCAAATGATAAGGAGGCCGAACGGAAATTCAAAGAAATCAATGAGGCCAACGAGGTATTGAGTAATCCTGAAAACCGAGCCAAATATGACAAATACGGCAAAGACTGGCGTCATGGTGAAGAATTTGAGCGCCAGCAACAACAGCGGAGGAGCAGCCGGGCAGGAAGCAGATCAGGTCAGGGATTTTCCGGTGGCAGTTTTTCTGAAGGCGACTTTTCTGAATTCTTTGAATCCATGTTTGGAGGAGGAGCCGGATTTGGCCAAAGCGGTCGAAACGTAAGATTCAAAGGACAGGACCTCAATGCAGAATTGACCCTGAATCTGAGGGATGTTTATACCGATTATCCGCAGGTTTTGGATATCAATGGCAACAAGATCAGAATTACTATAGCAGCAGGTATTGAAGATGGGCAAGTCATCAAGATCCCCGGAAAAGGCAGTCCAGGAGTTAATGGAGGCCCAAATGGGGATTTATATATAAAAATCAATCTGAAAAATAACACTGATTTTCAACGCGTAGGCGACGACCTCCATAAGACTATAGACTTAGACTTATATACTGCCATACTTGGCGGAGAATTGATTGCGGAGACATTTGACGGAAAGGTGAAACTCAAAATCGCTCCGGAAACTCCCAATGGTTCAAAAGTGAGACTCAAAGGAAAGGGTTTTCCGGTTTACAAAAAGAAAGGGAAATATGGGGATCTCATTCTCACTTATAATATCTCCCTTCCTAAAAATCTAACGGAGAAGGAGAAGGAACTTTTCCGAGAACTTAAAGCACAAAGATGATATGGAGGATAGAAAATTAATTCGGATCGAAACTTTATGCACCCATTATGAGCTCGAGATTTCTTTTTTTGAATCTTTGGAAGAAGTCGGACTGATCGTATTGGAAAGGGAAAAAGAGGTACTCTATCTTCCTGAAGAGCGTGTATCAGATTTGGAAAAAGTGATCCGCCTTCACGAGGAATTGAATGTCAATCTGGAAGGCATTGATGTGATTTTGAATCTACTCAAAAAAGTGGAATCGCTTCAATTTGAATTGAACAGCATTAAAAACAGACTGAAAAATCTGACAGAGGAAGATTGAATCATTATTCTGATCAATTAAGATTTTTCCTTTGATTTCCTTTTGACAATGGGGGTATTAAATGGAATTTCTATTAGAGTATCAGCAGACCATGGCTCTGAAGAATTTCCCAGACTTCAGAGTTTACCAACTCTTCAAAGTCACCCATCTCAGCCTCGTAATCCTCACGAATCTCCTTAATGGTATTCAAAGGCTGATGATAAGAAATCTCCAAAAGCATGCTGTGGATCCATTCTGCAAATTCCAACGGAAGCTCCATCGCAAAGTCCTCCTTTTTACCTGAGAAAATCAACTCTGCAAATCCTTCATTTTCACTTTCCAAAAGCTCCGGATCCTCCCCGATCCAGATGATTCGCTTTTGGTCTTTATAGGAAATCTGATCTTCCTTTTCCAATTCTGTAGCAATGTAATTTTTGGAAACAGAAGGGTTTGGAACTTTGGAATCAAACCAATCCCGAAGTGGAATTTCGAAACCCACCCCATGCATGTAATTAAAAAGTGACTTTCTAAGGCCCTCTCCAAAAAGCTCATGATCCCCGCCGGTTGGATCTTCATGCTGCAATTCATTATTGGCAAAATCACCCTCCACTCCCAGACTTTTCACTGCGAAAGCTTTGGGATCTAAGCCTACCGGACTATGGGCTGTCATCGCAAAACGATGCCAGAAACCCGATTGCAAGACTCCGGTTTCAAACAACTGCCGAACCATCTCCAGCGAATCGATTGTCTCCTGAGCTGTCTCTGTAGGAAATCCATACATCAAATAGGCATGTACCATGATCCCTGCCTGTGTAAAATGATTGGTAACCCGTGCCACCTGACCGACCGTAACACCCTTTTTGATGAGTTTCAGTAACCGATCCGAAGCCACTTCCAGCCCTCCTGACACTGCTATGCAACCGGAAGCACGGAGTAAGCGACAGAGATCTGCAGTGAAACTGCTTTCGAAACGAATATTGGTCCACCAGACCACTGTCAGGCCTCGCCTCAAAATCTCGATTGCCAGGTCACGCATCAAAGCAGGTGGGGCGGCCTCATCCACAAAATGAAATCCGTTTTGCCCGGTTTGCTTCATGATGGTTTCAATCCGGTCACAGAGAATCTCCGCATTGATCGGTTCGTATCGGCCAATGTAATCCAGAGAAATATCACAGAAAGTACATTTCCCCCAATAGCAACCGTGAGCAAGTGTGAGTTTATTCCATCTTCCATCCGACCAGAGTCGATGCATGGGATTGGCTATTTCGATGACAGAAAGATAATCCCTGAGTTTCAGATCGGAATAATCCGGAGTGCCGGTATCCCGCTGAGCAATGTCTTTGACCACCGAATTATTAAAAAATCTGACTTTGGAATCTACACGCACAAAAGTACGCTTCAGTTCCTCCAATGGCTGATTGCCTTCGAGATGTTCCAATAACAGGCGGATAGGAGCTTCTCCGTCATCTAAGATGATATAATCCACATAATCGAATACCCGTGGTTCTTTCAGCGACCTCAGCTCGGTATTGGGATAGCCTCCGCCCATCCATATTTTCAGCTCAGGGTAATTGGCTTTTAAATACTGACCACATCGAAAAGCCGCATAGAGATTGCCGGGAAAAGGAACAGAAAAAGCCACAGAACTGGGTTCGTAGGCCTTTATTTTCTCCTCTAATAATTCCAGGATAATCTCATCGATCAGGCCGATAGGCTCATGCAAGGACTCTTCCATCTCATCAAATGAACTTGCAGATAAGCCAAGTGCTTCCGCATAGCGGCTGAAACCAAAATTGGGATCCACTGCTTCCTTGATCAGATCTCCCAAATCTTCCAGATAGAGAGTGGCATAATAGCGGGCTTTGTCCCGGATACCAAGTGTCCCGAATGCCCATTCCATATCCTCAAGCTGCTCGAATCGGCCCGCCTCGGGGAGATAATCTCCTTCAGAAATGGTATATGCTAAAGTGGGATTTTTATCCTGTAGAAAACTGATCACCGGAGCTATAGTCTGCAGATATCGCTTGCGGAGTCGGTATATCCTAGCTGAATTTTCAGACAGATCATCTAAATGGCCTGCCACAAGTTTAAAAACTTTCTCAAGTCCCTCCTCCGAAAAAAGTCTCAAAATCATCTCAATTCCCAGATCAACCTGGTTAGAAGGTACCCCAAGCGTATTCAGATAACCTTTAAGGTAGGCAGTAGCCGGATAGGGAGTATTCAGCTGGGTTAGCGGCGGGGTGATGAAGAGTACTTTATTTTTCAAAACAAGACTGAAATTGGAAGATCAAAGTTCGGAAAGAATCCCTAAAACCTGCGATTTCCTCACAAATAAAACCTGAGGCTGAAATCGAGCATGACGGGAAAGTCACACCCTGGAAGGATTATTCGAAATGCGAGATTCTCCCGATGAAAAATAAGGACAGGCTGTGTGACCATCAAGTATAATTATAAACAAATGAAATCAATCTTTCAGGAAGGTATTATTTACTTATTAGGAGATTGATAGTACTAATCCCGGTTATTGGAAAGAGAATTGCTTGAATATTAGTCAGAATCAGGCCTCCAAGCATAGTGGGATACCCATCGCCTTTTAAGGGTAGATTCGAAATACTCATTTTAAAATAATTAGATTTACATATCAAACTATAGCTTAAATGAAAGAAAATAAATTTAACATAGCAGTTTTAATTGACGGAGATAATGCTCAGGCAAAGCTGATCAAAGAGATTTTAGAGGAAGTTTCCAAGTACGGAAAAGCCACAATCCGAAGAATCTACGGTGACTGGACCACACCCCATATGAATAGCTGGAAAGAGGTCATCAATCAATACTCCTTTAATCCCATCCAAAAATTTTCATACACTACAGGCAAAAATTCAACGGACAGCTCGCTGATCATTGACGCCATGGATATCCTGCACAGTGACAGCGTGGACGGTTTCTGTATTGTTTCCAGTGACTCGGATTATACGGGCTTGGCCAAGCGAATTCGCGAGGAAGGCATGTTTGTGATGGGTATTGGTCGCAGGTTGACTCCAAAAGCATTTGTACAATCCTGTGAGATTTTCACATTCGCCGAAAACCTATCTTCTCCGGAAGAAGAAAAAACGTCGAAATCGGCTGAAAAATCCACAAAATCAAAAACAACAAAGTCTTCCTCCAAATCCGATGAGAGCAAGAAAGAAGATGTCCTTAAAGAATCTCCAACCCTGGATGAAGCTGTCATAGACCGTGCATTTGAAATAGCCTCTGATGAGGAGGAAGAAATCCATATCGCCAAGATCGGTGCCTCCTTGAGGAAAATTGACCCCAGTTTTGACCCAAGATCCTATGGCTATCGCAATCTCACGGAGCTTTTTAGAAGTCTGCGCAAATACACTGTCATCCGGAATGAAGTCAATGGATTGAATTATCCCCTGGTCAAACTAAAATAATTCACAGTTGGCCTGACGCTATTCAAATCCTATCCTATCGAAAAAAAACTATGGCGATTAAAATCATTATCACCGGAACCACAGGAATGATAGGCGAAGGAGTAATGCTCCGATGTCTCGAACATCCTCAGGTGGAGAAGGTGCTTTCGATAAGCCGTAAACCCAATGGCCATAAACATCCTAAGCTGGAAGAATTGATACATGATGACTTCGCGGACTTAAGCGGACTGGAATCAGAATTGACAGGGTATGATGCCTGTTTTTTCTGCGCGGGAATCTCCTCAGTGGGTGTGAGTAAGGAAAAATACGAAGAAGTAACCTATCACCTGACTCTTGCCTTTGCCTCTACCCTAGCCAGACTTAACCCTGGAATGACCTTCACTTATGTCTCCGGACAGGGTACCGACAGCAGCGAAAGTGGACGTTCGCATTGGGCGAGAATAAAGGGAAAAACCGAAAATGACCTACGTAAACTTCCTTTCGGGCAGGTATATGCCTA
>CAZFSC010000040.1:21875-24562 GCA_964521585.1 uncultured Limnohabitans sp. | reverse complement strand
GGAACTTGTTACCAATCCAACATATTCAAATCTATCTTCTTCGGCTTAGAAGATTTAAAAAATTTTCATTGTGGCTATATTGCCGCCCAATTGAATTTAACCCATGAGCGCTACTCCCCTATCACATATCCTTACCCAAGTCCTCGATGCAATGCCCTCCGAATGGTTGAAACTGACGACCCATCGGTTGGACATCTATGAAGAAAGTCTGGCCAAAACCCAATTTTTAAATCAGTTTGAGCAACTCGTCCAGGCAAATCAATTAAATGCCACTACGCTCAGCCATTTGCCTACAGCCTACGATTACATCCGTCTGGGGCATCCGCTTTCCTGTATCCTGGAATGGGCCATTGCCCAATCGAATCAATTAAAGCCCGATCAGGTCATCAGTTTTTCATCGAAGACGGCTCCCATCCTTGCGGTACTGCGAAGCAATCTTTTTCAAAAGAAAAACACACAGCTTGTTTACACCGATTCCATTTCAGGATTCTTTGGAGCCGATTTGGTTCGGGAGATGTATGGCTATTCCTTTGAACTGAAGCAGGTCACAGCGGAAGAAGCTTTGCCCAGGTTTGAAGGAAGCAGGATCTTCATTTCCCAGGACAGCCAGGTTGGCGAGGTGAAAAGCAATTTTGAAAGCGATTTCGTAATCAACACCTACGACACTTGGGGAAGTATTATCCATGTAATGAGTCCGCAAGCGGAGCGTTACATCTCAGAAATTCAACACGTACGTCGAAGAGAAACCATTGCTATGACGCCGGCTCATTGCCTGGCCGCATTAAATTCACTGGTGGACAAGCCCAATCCAGCTCTTGAACCAGCAGAGACTCTAATTGCCAAGGATCAGGTTTTAGATTTGATCGCCACGATCACCAACACGGATAGCAAGCCTTTAGTGGCCTCAAGTGGACTGTCCATGCAATATGCCATCATGATGGGACTGATCCACGACGCGATGGAGCACCACTCCGGTAAGGAGATCAAGTTTATTGTTCCGCCCAATTGCTACGGTGGCACTAATGACCAGGCCCGACGTGTGGCGGCATGTCTGGATCAGGTAGAGATTGTCGATCTGCCGGTGGATGCAGGCAATGACATGAACGATAGTCTGGATCGAATTCTGGATAGACTGGCTTCGGAAGATGCCATACCTTATATCATTGCTGAGATTCCGACCAATCCCCGAGTGGAAGTTCCTCAGCTGGACCGCCTGAAGGAGATTCTCAGCAAGCCCCGGCAAACTAGTCAAGGTGAGACGGCGATCGAACCTGTCTTTATTCTGGATCAGACCTTCTGTCCAAATGTCCATTTCCTGGGCGAAGGTGAGGTGCTTTCCGTGATTCCGGCCATTTCCTATGCCAGCGGTTCCAAATTTCCCAGCGGAGGCGAATGTACAGCAGGCTATTGCGCCTCCAATCAGAAGGCTGAGCGCCTGATGGATCGAATTGCCTTGCATTTGGCACTTCAGGACAATGAAGCCACTGCACTCCAATATCAAATCCTGGCCAGACAGCTTCCTTCAATGAATCAGCGAATCCATGATGCTTACCTGAACACCCGGGAATTTGTGGATTTTATCCAAGAGAAATTACCTGCTGCCAAAATCAATTTCGTATCTGAAGAATTAGCGGAGAAAGGCTTCACCCCTTCTGTTTTTTCCTTGGATCTGCCGACCAAAGGCAATACCCCAGAAGAAAAAGAGCAGTATAAACGAGCTTTGAATCTGGAGCTGATCAACCGGATGATCAGCGAAATCCCGGAAGAATGCAAATTCTGTGTGAGTTACGGACAGTTGAAAGGCAGCTATTGGACGATCCCTGCGACATCTACTCAAGGCACAACCAAAGAGGGCGACAAGGATTACATCGTCCGCGCCTCTCTCTCCCATAATATGGATCTGGAGCGTCATAAGCAGGTGTTTTTAGAATTTGTGGAGTCGATTTGAGAGGATAAGTAAATTAGGATCAATCTGCGGTCATTCTAAGTCAAATATTTCCAGAATATCCAATTAGCACAGCGAGATGGGATGACGCGGTAGCTAGCTTGCGGTGAGATGTGCGTCTGAAGCTATTGCATTTTTTTGGCCTTATGGTCCAAGCCTGTCCCGATTATTTCGGAACTAATAGAATAAAAAAGGAGAAATACCATGTATGGCTCAAATTCACAGCTAATGGTTTTGACGAAACAACAAACCTTCATAATCACCATCTCGGTCAAAACGAAAAACCAACAATAACATTTAACCACGGAATAGAATGCAGGTCTAAAATAAGAATACGCCTTTGTAACTTAAAAAATCTCCACAAAGTCACTAAGACTATTTACGAACAAAAAGAAGTGGTAGAAATACAGATAAATGTCATTGGCAAAGGTAATTACGAATATTTTCCTTTTTTAAAATGGAAGTTTTATTATCTTTAATACTCTTCCTTGAACTTATTTTTCGAAAATGATTTCAGAGGATCCAACCTGCATCAAGGGTTGGGAATTTTTAAACATGATTATTTTTCACAATTAAAACTATAGATTATGATAGATCCTGCCAAAACTCAACTTTCAGAAACTGGAAAATCAATTGATATAATTGTAAAAGTTGCTGAATTATTCAACGCTCCTTATCCTCCTGCTGACGAAGAAGCGATTACTAAATTCACCAAGCTTGAAGGCGGTAGTAATGGAGGATT
>CAZFSC010000040.1:0-21775 GCA_964521585.1 uncultured Limnohabitans sp. | reverse complement strand
ATAATGGGGAGAGGCTGGTGCTGCTGTTTGATAATTTTCTTCTTTTTCTCCATCAATGGGCTGATTGTTAATGCCCAAGAGCAAAGAATCGCGGATAGTCTAATAGCAATCTATGAAAGCAGCCAGTACGAAGATGAGCTCGAACTTCTTCTCCAGATATCCAAAGAAGAAACGAATCCGGAGAATATCATTTACTATTCGGAAAAACTGATCGAAAAGGCCAGCGAAGATTCCATAGGTAACTATCTGGTCAGTGGCTTTATGCAACTGGGTAATGGCCAAAAGCTAAAAGGTGACTTCTACGATGCATTGGATTCCTATTTTCAAGCTATAAAACTCGCACAGCGATTTGATCAACAGCAAGAAGTCGGGGCATTGTATATCAGTGTAGCAGATATCTATTCTACGATGGAGGATTACGAAACAGCCGACAATTATTATGACGAAGGGATTTTAATGCTTCGCAAATTGAATAATTTCCCCCGACTCGCTATTGCCCTCCTGAACTCAGGTGAGAAGCATTTTTTTGCTAATAATTATCCTAAAGCGTTGAGTCATTTAGAAGAAGCAAAAGATATTTTCACACAGATTGGTCATCCCATCGGACTGGCTTACAGTCTTGGCAATTTGGGAATGGTTTATCTAAAGCAAAATAAAAATGAGTTGGCCGAGGATTTATTGAAGCAAGCAATAGAGATATTAGAAAAGAACCAAGACCTCTATCCAGTTTCCGTCTATGAAAGGTATTTAGCCGACATCTATTTTGAAAAGGGAAATACCAATGAAGCTTTAAAACACGCGCGCCGCAGTCTAACATTAGCTGAATCATATAGCCTCAAAACCGAAATGGCTGATGCAAGTCTAAAACTTTTTGAACTCCATAAAGAATTGGGCAATGGAGACTCAGCTTTATTTTATCACTTGAATTACATCGACATCCGGGATAGTATCAGAAATCTAGCAGAAGTCGAAAACATCGCACGACTTACACGCAAATTTGAGGTTTCGCAAAAGCAAGATGAAGTAGATCTGCTTAATCAAAAAAACCGCACACAGAAGGTTATTGTCTTCTCATCTATCATTGCCTTGTTGCTAATTGGAATCCTAGCAATGGGGCTTTATAGACGTAATTCTTTTATTCGAAAAACAAATAATATTATTGAGGAAGAGCGAAATAGAGCCGATCGCTTATTACGGAATATATTGCCAGCTGAGACGGTAAAAGAGCTCAAAGAATTTGGCAAAGTAAAAGCAAAAAGATTTGAGTCAGTTTCGGTGTTGTTTACAGATTTTAAAGGATTTACGAGCCATGCGTCACATCTTCCACCAGAAGACTTGGTTCAGAGTTTGGATTTTTACTTTTCTCATTTTGACAAAATAATAGATAAGTACAAACTGGAAAAAATCAAAACACTAGGAGATTCCTATATGTGTGCTGCTGGGCTGCCCTTTCCTCAGGAAGATCATGCGGAAAGAATTATTCTCGCTGCCATGGAAATTGTAGATTTTGTGGAAAATTCTAAACATACAAATAAAGAGAATCTAACCCGGTTTGAAATGAGGCTAGGTATCAGTTCCGGTCCCGTAGTTGCCGGAGTTGTAGGTCATAAGAAATTTGCATACGATATATGGGGAGACACAGTCAATTGTGCTTCTCGAATGGAACAACATTCTGAAGTAGGAAAGATCAATATCTCAGAAGATACCCATAAACTGATTGCCGATAAGTTCTATTTTTCTGACCGGGGTGAGATTTTTGTAAAAAATAAAGGCAATATGAAAATGTACTTTGTTGAGGGAATCAATAAAAACAGTGTTGAAGAACTTGAAAGCTTGGATAAATCCAATAATATAGTCTAAGCTTTTCACTGAGAAATTTTTCCAAGTTTTGACTTTATGGCTCTTTTGGACCAAGCCAAAAGAACCTAGAAAGACGCAAAAGACATCAATAGGACCAAAACAAACCGATTCAAGATTTATTGATCCTCGGGTTTCTTCTCTTATCAGGGGATATTGAAAGTTGAAGCAAACTAAGTTTACTCTCTTGCTTCACGCAAGGCGGCAATTTTATTTTCCTCGTAATAGGTATCCCGATAGGCCTGAAACTGCTCCTCCAAAGATGTAACCAATTTGAGGTTGTTGTCAACTGCGAAAAAGATATCCGGGAGCTTTTCCTCTAACAGATCAACACCCAGGTTGATATTATCAGCCTCGATCTTGGAGATTTTTTTCAGGACTGCTGTTTGACTATTTCTCAGGTCTTCAAATTCATTGAGGATTTTATCCATCAATTCTGCTTTATCTATTTTGTCCATGATTTTTTAAGTTTAAAGTCGTTTTTATTTACTATCCTTTTAATATACAACATTAAGTACTGACTACGAAACATTAAGGCCAAAATACCTTTTGGAAGCTGATGAAGGGCCAGTTGTAAAATGACTTCAATCTTTCTTAACTGAGATTTAGGGTTGATCAGGAAAAGCTGATTTTATCCGAGAGAAAACTGATGAAATGATTTTTGTTTAAGCCATGTTATGGATGCATTCAATTCGATTAACCAAGAATTGAAAAGAAAATAACACTCTAAAAGGCTACAAATGCTCAAAAAAACCAATTCATATATTTCCCTTACTTTCGAACCTAATCACCGCTAAAATGAAAAGATTTATTATTGGCTTTGTTTCCGCTGCATTGGTTTTTGTGGGAATCTGGTGGATTTCAGATCGTCAGTCGGAAAAGACCGAATTACTGGCCAACTCCTCCATGCTTCAGCAACAGATTCGTCAAGTGGGGAAACTTATCGTCACTGAAGGCTATTATTCACAGGTTTTCACCTACAAAAATTCCCAAAACCTTTTTCTGAATCTCCTTCGTGCAGATAAAAAGGCCCTCGTCGTAGTAAATACCAAGGCAACCGTGGAATATGATCTGCGCCAACTGGAAACCAGAATCGATGAGTCCAGCCGGACGCTTTACATTGAAAAAATCCCTGAACCGGAACTGGAGATCTATCCGGAATTTGAATATTACGATGTCACACAGGATTACCTAAATCAGTTTCAGGGAGAGGATTACAATCGGATCAAATCCAATATCACCAATCAGATCCGCAAAAAGATTGAAAACTCCGAGCTAAAGCATGATGCCCGAGAACGATTGATCGCAGAGCTTTTAAATATTTTTGTCCTCACCAAATCCATGGGCTGGACTTTAGTCTATGAAGATCAGGTAATAGAAAACCGGGATCAGATGAATAATCTTACACGATAGCGATCAATTAGTCCGGAAATTCTTATCAGCCAGAAACTGAATTGTCGATTTCTGCTTTTTTTGATACAAAAGAGAAGGAAAATATGAGGAGCTTATTCCCTTCTGACCATTTCAATATGCTCGATCCCGTCTTCATCGTAGACTTGACCCTCGGGCACAAATCCTAAGGACGCGTAGAATTCCTTGGCATAGGTCTGTGCCCCAAGCCGGATCGGTCCCTGACCAAACAAATCATGACAGTAAGCGATCGCCAATTCCATCAGTTTTCTTCCAAAGCCCAATCCTCTCGCCGAAGGGGCTGTGACTACTCTGCCAATGGCCATTTCGGAATAGGACAACCCTGGAGGAACTAATCGGCTGTATCCCACAAGCAGACCTTCCTGAAACAGCAGCAGGTGATGGCATTTTTGATCCTTATCGTCCTGATCCAGAAATACACAATTTTGCTCCACTACGAATACTTCACTTCGTAATTTGAGTAAATCATACAATTCGTCCGGATTAAGTTCCTGAAATGCTTTGAGGCTGTGGGTTAGATTCATGAATGGAATTGTTCTTATGACCTTTTGAGAATCAAATATGCCTGGTATATCCGGTTTGTCCAAGGAAGAAAATTTGCCAAAAGCTGAGCTTTCAGATTTGGTTTTTGAAAATTCATCATCCTATTTTCCCCAGAACCAGCTTTTTGTAAGGGATTTACCTTTGTTACCCACTATCTACCTTTAATCAAAAGTCACAAACAAAGCTTCAATCGTCCGGGTTAACTAATTGAAATCAATTGTAGTAAACCTCTAGATTTAACAGCATTGTGAAGCCGGATACCCAACTCCCAAAAAGTAGAAATCTTACTTTTTCCCTTATTTCCTTACTTTTCTTTCTTTTGAATTTTCATGCAATTCAGAGCTTTGCCCAAAGCAGCAAAGTCTCCGGAACACTGATCGATTCCAAGAGCAAAGAGCCGGTTGGATTTGTACAGGTAGCACTTTTCGCTGATCCTGAGGATACCATGCCCGAAGCGTATTCGGATACTGATATGGATGGAAGCTTTACTTTGACCGTTTCTCCAGGCACATATACTTTGAAAGCATTTTTTATCGGCTATTCCGATCTGATCGTACCTAACATCAAGGTCAATGGAACAAAGAATCTTGGGGAATTGATTTTTGAAAGCGATAGCCAAAATCTGGAAGAGGTCATCATCGAATCTTCCAAGCTACCGGTTAGATCGACCTTGGAAGGGCTGATCGTTACCCCGGAAAATAACCTCGCCAATGCAGGTGGAACCCTTTTGGATATTTTGAGAAATACCCCTTCAGTCTCGGTGAGTGATGATGGCGGAGTCTCGCTGCGTGGAAGTTCCAGTACCAATATTCTGATCAATGGCAGAAACTCTTCACTGACTCAGAATCTGGATCAATTACCTGCTTCTGTGGTGGAAGAAATCAAGATTATCAACAATCCCAATGCCCGATACGATGCAGAAGCTGAAGGTGGAGTGATTGATATTGTCTTGAAGAAAGGGATCGAATTGGGAACTCACGGAGGACTGGAGGCGACCTACGGCACTCGAAACCGTACCAACTTGGGCGCCCGGATCAACCATAGAAATCTCAAATACAACTTCTATGCAGGATACAATTACCGGGATTGGAAATCAGTAGGAGAACGAAGATCCACCCGATTGATTTTTGAAGACAATGAAAGACTGGAACAACAGACGGAAAGTTCGGATCTGGATCGGGGAAACAACCTGAATTTTGGTGCAGATTTCTACTTTGGGAATAGTACCCTCAGTTACGAAGGGGTTTTTCAGGCCAACGAGACCTGGAATATCAACACCCTATACGCAGCACAATTTCGAAACGGAAGAAATTTTGAATATGTGCGAAGGAACAATGAAAATGAAACGGATGATGGATTGGACAATGCATTGATTTTCGAGCATAACTTTAAGGAAAAAGGGCATTTATTCCGGGCCACAGCTTCTCATTCCTACCGAAATCAGTATAAAACCCAGAATATTGAAATTTTCAATAACAGCAGTTCTCCCCAGCCTGAGAATTTGACCGGCCGGGAAAGGGCTTTCACCGATGAGGTGAGAAACATCACGGTGGTACAGGCAGATTACATCAAGCCAATGGAGGATGGTAAATTTGAAACCGGACTCAAATCTACTATCCGCGAATTCGATAATGATTTTATCTATCAGAGACGGGATGAAAACAGTCAGGAATTCATGACTGATCCCTCAGTCAGTAATCGATTTCTCTATCAGGATCAAATCCATGCTGGGTATCTGATCTATTCGGGAAACAAGTCCAAATTTGAATATGGTTTGGGTGTAAGGGGTGAGTTTACCCAAGTAGACACTTATTTGTTCAATTCCGATGAGGAAAATCAGCAGCGCTACTTCAACCTTTTCCCAAGTGTACAAGGCTTGTATAATCTAAATGAGATTCATGGGATCAAATTTACCTATAGCCGCAGAATTGACAGGCCAAGAGCCTGGCGATTAAATCCATTTCCCAATATCACAGATAGTTTAAATGTGAGAAGAGGAAATCCAAATCTGATTCCTGAGATGATTAATTCCTTCGAACTGGGGCATTTGGCCAACTTCAAAAAAGTCAGTCTGACATCAAATTTATTTTATCGAAAAATCAACAATCAGATTGACTTTATCACCATTGTCGAGGATGGAATTTCCTATTCACAGCCCGATAATTTACTCTTTGCGGAGACATATGGACTGGAGCTGGTTGGAACCGGGGAGCTTTCGGAATGGTATTCCCTGAATGGGGGATTGACCTTTTCCAGAATCATAGTCAATGCATCCAATATCAGCGAGGAATTTACCAATGCTGGGTTTATCTGGAACGCCAAGCTGAATCAGGATTTTAAATTACCGTTTGGTTTCAATTTTCAGCTAGCTGCCAATTACGAATCACCTGAAATTCAGGCACAGGGCAAAAGCCTGGCAGTTTACTACTTAGACAGCAGCCTTCAAAAGTCATTTCTAAACGATAAGGCAAGTGCCACCTTGAGTGTGAGGGACGTATTTGACACCAGACGCTATGCTGGGAATTCCCGCACCAATACCTTCGCACAGGACTCATTTTCCAAGCAGGAAACCCGCATCGTCTTACTATCGGCCCGGTATAATTTCTAAACGAATTCTTAACTTTTCCTAAAATATTGCCAGACTTAGAGAGGAACAGTGAGTTCAATTAGCCCGATTTCCTCAGAATTCTTCACTGGAATAGCTTGAATTTCATTTCTCACTTTTTAAATAGATATTTCAATTCAATAGATTCTTCCACTTCTTCTATAAAAACTCCTTTCAAAGCAATCCACATTCAGTTAATTTGGTTTTCAAATTAGATTTATGAAGACGCTGGGAATTTTTCTTTTTGATCAAGTGGAAGTCCTCGATTTTGCCGGGCCTTTTGAAGTGTTCTCAGTGGGAGCTCAATTGAGTGAAGCAAAGGACTTTCGTGTAATTACTTTCTCAGCAAACGGCAAGACTATCACTGCGGTCAATGGACTATCGGTCAATCCTGGTTTCAGTTTTGAAGACGTTCCCCCACTCGACTATTTGGTAATTCCCGGAGGCGATGGCACCAAACAAGTCATAGAGCAAGAAGTAGTTTTACAAACGATTAGCAGGATGATAAAAGACTGCGAATGGTGCATGACCGTATGCTCTGGCACACGGATTCCGGCCAAATTAGGGCTTCTCGATTCCCGACCATTTTGTACCCATTATGAGGTTTATCCAAGTATTGCCCAACTTAGTCCTAGCTCATCACCGAAGCCAAAAGAGAGATTTGTACAATCTGATTCGAAGCTCTATACTGCAGCAGGAATCTCTGCCGGAATCGATTTATCGTTTTTCCTTTTAGAAAAAACCTCTGGTAAAAATTTGGCCTTGGCTACTGCTACATACATGGAATACCTCAACTATCCTTCATAAAATGATCGCAGCTACTCCTAATCCTCCTTATTACGCAGTGATTTTCACCAATCTTCGTACAGCTATTGCCGAGGGTTATGAAGAAACAGCTGAAGAAATGGTTCAATTAGCCAGCCAACAACCCGGTTACCTGGGGCATGAAAGTGTGCGTGAGGGTTTGGGAATCACCATCAGTTATTGGCAGTCGCTGGAGGACATCAAAAACTGGAAAATGAAAAGCGAACACCTCTCCGCACAACAAGAAGGAAGGGATAAATGGTACAAAGCCTACAAAACCAGAATCTGTTTGGTAGAGCGTGATTACGGGTTTGAGATTTAATCCAGCTGGAAAAAATCAGAATGCATAACCTACGCTGAGTCCACCATAGAGCGGCCAGAATACGCCATATCCGAATAGCGGAGTAACACTTGCCCGAAATAAAAATCCGCCCTTTACCGGTTCAGACCGATATCCTAAAATCATATTACCGATCAAAGCACTCCCTCTGGTCCTTTCATTATCTCCCGGAAATACATCGGTTCGGTCTGAGCCTGTAAGCACTGTCGCTCCTAATCCGAGTTCAAAATATTTTCCATTTTTTCCAAGAAGGTAATTTAACCCAAAAGGAATGGAGGAAACGGAAGTGCCGTCTATGGCTAAATAGGAAACCCCGGCTTTAAACCCCAATCCATCCAGCCGATTTTGAAAACGCTGGTCATAATTGAGGGAATAAGTCAATCCATTACCCAAAATCTCGAAATATACCGATCGGCTTTTGGTACGTGGTAAATCGGAATTATAACCTTGCGATAAGGCTGAAACCGAAATGCCTAAAACAAATATTATGGTTAGATATTTTTTCATAGCGATGTAATAAGGCGATTAAAAGGCATAGCCAAACCCCACCCCTGCAAAGAGTGGCCAAAAGCCATTGTTATTAAAAATTGGGTTCAAATTGATTTTCCAGGTAAATCCCCCATCAGTTGGGATTCTTCTGTAGCCAAAATTCATAGTGCCCATCATGCTGGGAGACCCATCCACATCCAGGATAAATGAATAATCAGAATCTGAATAAGAAGAACATATGTAGTAGCCGTTTTGATCGAAATATCCGGCGTTGCATGAACTTCCGTATGGTTTTTCATCAAACGCAAAAAAAGTAGCTCCCATACCGATTTCGAAAAAATGAACACCCTTACCGAAAAGGCGATTGACCATCAGTGGAACTGAAAAGAACGAGTCATTGGTGGTGGTATAACCGCCCAATCCTACACGCATTCCCCAGCTGTCAATTTTAGTCTTATCAAATCTAAAATCATAATTGAAACTGTAGGGAAGACCCGGACCGCCAACTTCTACATAAATTGAGCGGGTTGGAATAGTAAGTTCATTCGTTTGTGCTTTCGATTGAAAAACAAAGATGGACAAGACAAAAAGAATTAAGAGTTGTTTCATAGTGCAATTTTAAGAACATTTAAGGTCATCGTACGTCATACATCTAAAATAGATACACCTCTTGTTTATATTTTTTTAAGAAATTAACGGAATGAAAATGTAAATATGATCGATTATGAAATCTCCTCTTCCAAAGTTATCTGATTTCAAGATTGTTAAATCCACCTTGGCAGTTATCCTAGTTTATCTGAGTTTGATGGTTTTGGTCTCTTGTATTGAAAATATAGATTCTGATCCTTTTGGCTCTTGTCCGGATCCTGTAAAAGGAATGGTCAAAAATATTGAGAAAGTATTTTATGGTCCTTATGAAAACGGGCGCTACGCGGATCCTTCGGATGTAGTGGCTTTTAAAGATTTTACATTTAATCTCGAACTGAATCTGGAAAAGTCAAATGAAGCCAGTCTGGGATTTTCATTTCCTGGAAGAGCTTATGCTTTGTCCTGCGTTCAGTTATTTGATGTCAAAAATTTATCAAACATTGCAGTAATCCTGACCGCTCCCTACGATGGCATACAGACAGGAACGGATATTTCTTACTTATTTTTTGTAAACAATGGAAATAAGCGCTTATCGGAGTTTCGAGACTTTTCAAAGATGACACAATTCCTCGGTTTGAAGCTGGAAAAGGCACCTTCAACAAATTCCCAATTGAAAACAAAAACTGTTTTATACCTTCGCGACGGCACACAGAAAACCTTTGAATCCACCTCTCCTACGATAACGTCTAACTAATATGCTTCGTAAAATTTTTCTCGGCGTCTTCGCCGCAGCTATGATTCTGGTCATTCTGTACATGCTTGGCCCCAAGGTAGAAAGGCAGGAATTGACAGTGGCTTTTCCGGAGGTTCCTACCAGGATGAACGAATTGGCTAATTATGTTGCAAATCGGGAAGACACCGTAATCGGTCTTAAACCTGATAATGAAGCTTACATCGTATGGGCTGATAGCAGCGACAAGCATAAAACGCCCTATTCCATTGTATATATTCATGGTTTCAGTGCCAGTCCTATGGAAGGAGATCCTGTTCATCGTTTTTTGGCGGCTCATTTTGGGGCAAATCTTTTCGTCACACGACTGCCTGAGCATGGGATCAACCGGGAAAATGGAATGGAATACCTCAACGCTCAAGCTCTGGCTAATGCTGTCGGGGAAGCATATCAGGTCGGTAAAAGTCTGGGCGATGAGGTGATTATGATTGGAACATCGATGGGCGGAGCATTGACGCTATTGTTAGCAAGCCAGCAACCTGATATCAAAGCCTTACTGCTTTATTCTCCTGCAATCAGGGATAATGGTCAGAGACTGGAAGCATTTTTCTCGCCTTGGAGCAAAAAAGCAATGGAGCTTACCGCTATGGAAAACAAGGTATTGTACCAAAAACGGAGCGGAGATAAATTGGCATTTTGGTCAGATCAAATCCACGTGAATGGTTATGAAAGTCTAGCAGTCTTGCTGTATAGCGAGATGAATGAAAATACTTTCAAAGAAATCAGGCAACCTTTATTTCTGGGTTATTATTTCAAAAATGATCAGGAACAGGACTTTGTAGTCTCTGTACCAAAAATGTTGGAAATGTATGATCAGGTCAGCACACCCGAGAGCCTGAAAGTCAAAAAAGCTTTTCCCAATGCGGGTAACCATATCATCGCAAGTTCGATAACATCAGCAGACTGGGAATCCGTCTTATTTTCAAGTATAGAGTTCCTTGAAAAAACAGTCGGAATCCCATCCAAAGCGGAGTATCAGAAGAAGCTAAATGAGATCCTCCAGACCGAAGCTATTTTGGAAGAAACGGATAAATAAGCCAGTTAATACTTACAAACCGGGTGAATTTATTTGACCTTTTATTCAAAATTGAATCGAAAAGGCTGGGCGGGCAATCCGATCGAATTGATCAGCGTGACCTCAGGATTATCAGCCCAAGCATACCGGATTTCGCCTGAATTAGTCTGCTCAGGCAAGGTGACTAAAACCTTGGACTCATCGATAATTTCAGCATCTACTGCTATGAAATTACCTTTTTCATCCCCGAGTATAAAACCCTTCAAATTTTCTCCCTCTTTCAGTTGAAGCTTTTCACCTACCGACTGAAAATTGATGATCAGCTTATTGCCTTCTCTACTGAAGCTTTCGAATACAGGTCCCTGTGCAAGAATGTCTTCACCGTAAGCGACCTTTTTAGCCTGAAGCCAAAGTCGGTCTGCAACATCTTTTTTATTGCGAGGATGAATATCCTCTGCATCTCCGATATCAATAGTGACTGCCATCCCAGTATTTGGGAGATCCAGAGTTTGTTGTTGAGCCTCCCTTAAAAAAGCCCAATTGCTTTCAGGTTGGATCTCTTTGGGCTCCATGAAATTCGCCAGCTGAACAAACAGAAAAGGAAAATCTCCTATTTTCCAGACCTCTCGCCAGTTCTGGATCATTGAAGAGAAGAGTTGCCTGTATTCTTCGTGTCGCCCAGTGTTACTTTCCCCCTGATACCAAATAACGCCTTTGATTGGAAATCTGGTCAATGGAAAAATCATGGCATTGTACATCATCCCTGGTTTGAATGCTAACCAGTCTACTAGGGGAAGTTCCGGCTCGACGATGGTATTGGAATAGCTCCAAGTGCCTTCGAGAGAAATTTTCTTTCCATCTTGGATCAGATACATTTCACCTTCACTACCGATGACAGGTCGATTATTCCAGGTATTTACTGCTCTTATTGTCAACACATTAGTTCCTTTGTTCAAAAGTGATCCCGGAAGAATGAGATCATTCATTGGTGTACCCCAATCCTTGTGAAAGACTTGCTCCCCATTCAAATAAATGAAAGCCATCTGTTGTAAGTCTGGCAGATGAAGGGTGAGTCCATCCGTGGAGTTGATTGTGAATTTTTTCCTAACCCAAGCAATGTGTTGCAAAGGATTAGCTGCAGGTAGATTTATTTTTTTCCAGGCGGAATCATTGTATCCGACAGAAGCTACCTGGTGAGCCGTCATTGAATCGGGCTTTTGGACCATTAAATCACGAATCTCTTTCCGCTTTTCATTGGCGAGATTTTCCTTTTCCCACTTTTCCTGATTCTCTAAAATGTCAATCGCCTCTTCCTGAAAAGAATAATCCATCGCTGCGAGGATTTCGAGATCCGTCCATCCTTCTGCAGGTGATCCTCCCCAATTGGATTCGATGATTCCCACCGGTACATTTTTTTCGGAGTGATTGCGCTTGGCAAAAAACCAGGCAATTGCTGAGAAATCAGGGAGATTGGCCGTGTTGGCTACTTTCCATTCCCCTCCTTTCAACTCTGTCTGCGGAATGGCACTGTAAGATTTAGGAACTTTAAAAAACCGGATTTCAGGATCACCTCCTTCTTCAATCTCCTGCTGGGCTCCGACTACTCCAGACTTGAGGGGCCATTCCATGTTGGATTGACCTCCTGCCAGCCAGACATCCCCAATATAGACATCTGTCACTTTTACCTCATTGACCTGGAGGATATATGGCCCACCTGCCGATGTCTTTGGAAGCGCTACGGTCCAAGTGCTATCAGCCTCAACACTCGCGCTACCAACTAGATCAGACAAACTGACCCGTACCTTCCTTCCCGGAATTCCTTTTCCCCATACCGTAATTGGTGCATCCCGCTGAATTACCAACCCATCCGAAAATAGGTGCGGCAAAATTACCTTGGAATCAAATTTATTTGAATCGCAGGCAACGAAAGCCAGTAGAATAAATGAGTAAAAGAATTTTTTCATAAGGGATTTGATAAAAAAGAGACCCGAAGGTCTCTTTTAATTAAATGTAGCGATTGATCAGATTCTCGAAATATTCTTGCTTACCGGAAATCTGCTTAGGCTCTCCTACTTCAGCAGCGTGATTTCTCAAATCTTCCAAAGTCAATTTACCGGTTTCAAAATCCTTTCCTTTTCCTGCATCAAAGCTGGAATAGCGTTCCTTTCTTCGCTCCAGGTAATCTGATTTTTCCAGAATATCCTGTGCGATGAGCATTCCTCTTGCAAAAGCATCCATGCTCCCGATATGTGCCAAAAAGAGGTCCTCCATATCAGTTGAATTTCTTCTGACTTTTGCATCAAAATTCACTCCACCACCCTGGATTCCCGAAGAAGTCAAAATAACCAACATAGCTTCTGCCAATTCCTGCAGATTCAGTGCAAACTGATCTGTATCCCAGCCGTTTTGATAATCCCCACGGTTGGCATCGATACTTCCGAGCATTCCGGCATCTGCTGCGACCTGAAGTTCATGCTGGAAAGTATGACCGGCAAGTGTGGCATGATTTACTTCAAGATTCAATTTGAAATCCTTGTCTAGTCCATGTTGACGCAAAAATCCGATAACAGTAGCGGCATCGTAGTCATACTGATGCTTGGTCGGCTCCATTGGTTTAGGTTCAATAAAGAAGGTGCCCTTGAAGCCATTCTTTCTTCCGTAATCTCTTGCCATTGTCAGGAACTTTGCCAAATGCTCTGTTTCCCGCTTCATATCGGTATTCAAGAGAGACATGTATCCTTCTCTTCCGCCCCAGAAGACGTAGTTTTCGCCATTGAGTTTGATAGTCGCATCAATTGCATTTTTCACTTGTGCTCCAGCCCAGGCAACCGCATTGAAATCCGGGTTGGTGGCAGCGCCATTCATATAGCGGGGATTAGAAAACACATTTGCAGTCCCCCATAGTAATTTCACACCGGTATCATCCTGCTTTTGCTTGGCATAATCGGTAATGATTTGAAGATGCTTTTCATATTGGGAAAGACTAGACCCCTCATCGATTAAATCGATATCGTGGAAGCAATAGTAAGGTGCTCCAATCTTGGTGATAAATTCAAATGCGGCATCCATTTTATCTTTTGCTCGCTGCACAGGATCTGAAGCCTTATCCCAGGGATGCTGTATGGTTCCAGGTCCAAAAGGATCTCCGCCAGTACCACAGAAGGAATGCCAGTAAGCAATGGAAAATTTGAAATGTTCTTTCATTGTCTTTCCGGCGATCATTCTATTTTCATCATAATAGCGAAATGCCAGAGGATTATCTGATTCTTTTCCTTCAAAAGGGATTTTGCCAATATTGGAAAAATAGGTCTTAGACATATTACAATAGGTTTTAAAGTTTAATTGTTATTTAGTTTGATTGATTGATAATTTCTAGTTTTTCTTTCCAGTTTTGATAGACTTCTTCATAATTATCCAGGAAATTAGAGTTAGGTTCGACAGTTTCCAGGAGTTTCAATCCTTGAAATGCCTCTGCATCCGAGGCAAATATTCCGGCCCCGATTCCCGCTCCCCGAGCTGCTCCCTGTGCTCCGTCCGTATCGTATAGCTCCAATACCACATTATTCATGTGCACAAAAGTT
Organism: uncultured Limnohabitans sp.; assembly: GCA_964521585.1. Taxonomy (GTDB): domain Bacteria; phylum Bacteroidota; class Bacteroidia; order Cytophagales; family Cyclobacteriaceae; genus Algoriphagus. The sequence goes on along the minus strand of CAZFSC010000040.1, from coordinate 7,732 downwards.
TTTCTAAACAATGGACTTAGAAACATATTTGCATGCCCTGCTTTAACCGTTTTAAGATCCATGCCCATGTCTTGCATGATCCTGAAGCCGTAAGTCAAAGCGGCTACTATTCCCTCCTGAGCCGCCCGGATCACGTGATTTTTGTTATGCTTGATAAGATCCAGTCCAAGGAGATGGGCTCCTAGATTTTTATTTTGAAGGATACGCTCAGCGCCATTACCAAAAGGCAGGAATACCAGACCTTCAGAACCGATCGGAGTTGATGCCCCCAGAAGGTTCATTTCGGAATAATCGAGCTTTTGCGCACCTAATAATTTATTAAGCCAACTGTTGAGAATTCCGGTGCCGTTGACACAGAGCAAAACCCCATAGGAAGGATTCTCCTTGGTATGGTTGACATGCACGAAGGTATTCACTCTGGATTTGGGATCGTAAATAGGTTTGTCTGCTACGCCATAAACAGTTCCTGAAGTGCCGGCAGTAGTAGCAAGTTCCCCTGGTTTCAACACTTGAAGTGAAAAGGCATTATTTGGCTGATCACCAGCACGGTATGTAATCGGTACTCCGACTTCAATTCCAGTAGCTTTGCTGGCAGCCTCGGTTACTTTTCCCTGATTGGAAAAAGAGGGGACTACCTCTGGAATCCAGGATTTAGAAATCTGATAATTTTCCAGGAGCTTGTCACTGATTCTATTTTCCTGAAAATCCCAAAAAACACCTTCAGATAATCCCGTCTCGGAAGTCAGGATTTCGTCTGTCAATTTCATGGCGATGTAGTCACCCGGAAGCATGATCTTATGGATTTTCTCTGCCAGCTCAGGCTGATTTTCGATCACCCAACGAAGTTTGGAAGCAGTAAAGTTACCGGGGGAATTGAGTAAATGTTTCAGGCAATATTCCTCACCGATTTCAGAAAAAGCCTTCTCTCCGATCTCGACCGCACGGCTATCACACCAGATAATGGAGGAGCGGAGCAGGGATTTATTTTTATCTACCAGAACCAGCCCATGCATTTGATAGGCAATCCCAATAGCTTGTAGTTCCCCGCTTTTGACTTCAGCTTGGGACAGGACATGTTTACAGGATTGTTGGACATATTTCCACCAAGTGTCAGGATCTTGCTCTGCCCAACCCTTCTCCGGGGCCTTGATGGCCATTTCCTTCTCAGGAAAAGCTTTTGAGCCTATTGAACGGCCGGAGGCAGTATCCAATAATGAAACTTTGATGGAAGAACTTCCTATATCTATACCTAAAACTAACTTACGCATAATTGAATTTACCAAAAAACGATGTAAAGTGCTGCTATAATGCCTGAGATAATGAAGGCACCGATCTTAAAACCAGTGCTTGTTTTAAATAGGCTGGCCTCGATTTCAATACTATTCGGGTGATCTTTTCCTTTGCCTTCCCAAAGACTAATCAGAATCATCAAGGCCGCTAAAATCAGGAATACAACTCCCATCCGGTCAATGAATGGCAATGCCGGGAATATGATTTTCAATACGACAGAAAGCGGAATACTTAAAGCTGCACCCACCAAAGCAGCATTGGAAGTAGTCTTTTTCCAGAAAACCCCAAAAAAGAAAATCGCAAAAACTCCGGGACTGATAAAGCCGGTATACTCCTGAATAAACTGGAAAGCCTGATCTAATTGCCCTAAAGCCGGGGCGACGACTGCAGCAATCACAAATGCCACCACAGCGGTAATCCTCCCCACCCTCACCTGCTTGGTCTCAGAAGCATTCTGACCAAAATATTTCTTGTAAATATCCATCGTAAAGATGGTTGAGGTACTGTTGGCCATGGATGCCAAAGAAGATACGATGGCTGCAGTCAAGGCCGCAAATGCCAATCCCTTTAATCCCACAGGCAACAACTGAAGCAAAGTCGGGTAAGCCCGATCTGATTTTACCAATCCGGTAACCGGATCTTTCATTGAATCAATAAATCCTACATCAATGCCGTTTTTGACAATCACCCAAGCCGCGATTCCTGGCACAACTACGATCAACGGCATCAATAATTTCAGAAAACCTGCAAAAATCATCCCCTTCTGTGCCTGGTCCAAACTTTTGGCGGCCAATGCGCGCTGGGTGATGTACTGGTTGAAACCCCAGTAGCTCAAATTAGTAATCCACATCCCTCCTACCAAGACACTCAGTCCCGGTAGATCAAGGTATGCATCCCGCTCACCTCCCTGTCCATCGGGAATCATCATTTCACCTCGCTCAAGAATCATGGAAAAATGACCCGGAACCTCTCTGCGAAGCAAACTCAAACCTTCCCAAGCGTCTCCGCCACCGACCATCTGTAATGAAATATAAGTAGTGGCCAAGCCCCCGGCAATCAGGAAAACCACCTGGATCACATCGGTCCAGGCTACAGCTTTCAAACCACCATAAATAGAATAAAGCATCGCAAAGAGTGCCAAACCAATGATTCCGTAAACCAGGGGAACATTTAGAATGGTATTCAAACTCAAAGCGCCGAGATAAAGCACCGAGGTGAGGTTAACGAAAATATACAGGAGAAGCCAAAAGATCGCCATGGTCGTACGTACTCGGGTATCGTATCGGTCAAGTAAAAATCCGGGCATCGTGTAAATGCCCTTTTTGATATAAATCGGCAAGAAGAAAATTGCAACCACCAACAGCGTAGCAGCAGCCATCCATTCATAAGTCGAAATAGCCAATCCCAAGGCAAAACCGGACCCAGACATCCCGATGAATTGTTCAGCAGAAATATTTGAAGCGATTAGGGAAGCTCCCACTGCCCACCAAGGCAATGCTTTTGAAGCTAGAAAATAATCAGAGGAATTTTTTACGTGTCCTTCTTTCTCTCTGGAAACAAAAAGTCCCATGCCGATGATAAGCAGACAGTAGCCTATAAAGACGGCTAAATCTATAGGTTCTAAAATCATGAATAGGTTATTTTAAAGGTTGGGTTGATCTTTTGGGTAATGGACTAAATTCAGATGAGTAAAGCGCTAAATATAAGATTTTATGCAAACGTCTGCACACAAATCAATATGGATTTTAAAATCAGCTGAATATTTCCGGAATGAATCCCAAAGGCTCTGTAGAAAATTGCCGATCCTCAATTTTTGCTAACAAACTGATCCCCGAACTATTGCTGACAAAAACCTGATCAGCCTCCATCAAGTCAGCTCTAGTGAATTCACCTTCGGAGCATTGAATATTTTTTTGCCGAAACCACTCAATCAGCTTTGAGCGGACCACCCCTTTCAGACAGTTGCATTCTAACGAGGGCGTAAAAACCTGCTTTCCTTTAATCCAAAACACATTGGAAGAACCGGCTTCGGAGATGTATCCCTCAGGTGTACAGAGCAGAATTTCATCCCAATTTTTTGCATTCCTTTCTTGATTTGCCAGAACATACGGAAGGCTATTCAAGGTTTTATAATTGGACCAGACTTGCTTAGGAAGTACAATTTGCTTGGAAAACCCGCATTGCTGCTTTATGACAGGTGCGGAAACAAATTCAGCCAACTGAAGTAACTGAATCGGTTCTGAAGATTCAGGAGTATATTTTCCTGACCCTCCTCTATAAACAGTCCATCGAAGTCTCACTAAACCCTGAGGAGCAATTTCCTTTACCAAATCAAGAAATTCTGATTTTTGAATCCATTTAGTATCTAATCCAAGCAAGCCCATCCCTCCAAAAAGCCGCTCTAGATGCAATTCAAAAAAACGAATCTGCCCATCGATGGCAGTCATAGTCTCGAATAACCCATCCCCAAAACTCATCGCGCGATTGGGAAGCGCAATTTCAGCGCTTTGTTTCCATGGCTCATTTGCAGTCACTTTCAGAAAAAATGTATCAGAATCGCTCATAAAGATGTTCGTATTCGGTCATAATATTCATTTGTATACAAAATGGAAATTTAAAAATAGAAAAGGAAAGACCACTCACAGTACATTAACTGCAAAAAATAAGATATTCACTAGAATTTAATATCAACAAATTTACCTTAGCACCATAATTGGATAAAATGGTCGAATGGCAAACAAAAGCAGCGTTTTTGATATGATAGGTCCTGTGATGATCGGCCCCTCGTCCTCGCATACCGCTGGAGTTGTCCGAATAGCCCGGGCTGCGGTCCGAATTTTAGGAGGGACACCCGATGAAGCTTCCATCGTTTTTTATAATTCATTCGCAAGAACCTACGAGGGACATGGAAGTGATCGGGCGATTATAGGTGGCCTGATGGATTTCAAAACAGATGATCCCCGAATTAAAACTGCTTTGGAAATCGCCAAGGAAAAAGGCTTTGTTTACCATTTTAAATCCATTGGAAATTCCTCTATTCATCATCCCAATACCATTAAGCTTAATCTCAAAAAAGGAAATAGAAGCATTGAGGTAGTAGGTGAAAGTCTTGGGGGAGGAGTGATCAATATCGCCGAAGTAGATGGGTTTGTTGCCAATTTTTCAGCTCAAAATCACAGTCTGATCATCAAAGCCTTGGATGTAGCCGGAGCGATTGCCTTCATATCGAGCATTGTGGCTCAGGAAAAAGTAAATATTGCCACCATGTCTGTTTCTCGAAAAGGAAAGAACGATGTGGCTTGCCATGTCATCGAAATGGATTCAGGCATCCAAAAAATCACATTAGAATACCTTAGATCCATACCTTGGATCAAGGAATTAATTTATATACCGGATATCGATCTATAATAAAACCATGAAAAAATTCTTTTGGAGCCTAGGTTTTGCCTTAGGATTTGTTTTTCAATCTCATGCTCAGGATGTACCAATAGGACCTTACGATCTGCAGACGGCGGTGAACGTAGCTTTGGAAAACAACCTCAATCTGAAACGAAGCCAGCTCAATCAACTCAGCACAGAAGCCAATCTATTACAAAATAAAGGAGCAAGATACCCCTCCCTCTCTTCCGGTGCCAGTTCGGGATATAGATGGGGTCGTTCGATCAACCCGGTGACCAACTTGTTTGAAACCCGTAGAATCGGAAATATCAACTTATCCGCCAGCTCTAACTTGACCTTGTTTGCAGGCAGCCGAGTGACCAATAATCTAAATCAAACCAAGGCTGACCTTGAAGCTGGAATCTATAATATAGAGGCCACCAAAAATGACATTACGCTCAACATCATTAATCTTTTTGTCAATGTGGTGTTCAACAGGGAGCAAGTAAACATTGCAGAAAGTCAATTGGCTACTTCAAAAGAGCAACTGAATAGAACCAGTAAATTGGTAGAAGCAGGATCTCTTCCTTTATCAAACCTACTTGACCTTCAAGCACAAAATGCCACCAATGAACTGGAAGTAATCAATGCTAAAAACAATTTGCGGATCTCGAAATTGAATCTTGCCCAGGCAATGCAGATACCATTTACAGATGATTTTCAAGTAGTGGAGCCTGAATTTGTAATCAATGAAAACTTGATGGCAAGTGAAAACCCGGAGGATATTTATGCAATAGCAGTAGATATTATGCCTTCGATCAAATTCGCCGAAACAAATGTTAAAAGTGCAGAATACGGTGTCAAAGTAGCCAAGGGTGCCTTTTTCCCTACTTTGGGTATTGGTGCCAATTTGTTTTCTAACTATGTGGATCAGGCATTCGGAACAGAGCGTCCTTCTTTTGGGGATCAAATCGAAAACAACCTATCCCAATCGGTCAACATGAATTTGAGCATTCCGATTTTTTCCCAATTCAACAACAAAGCTTCTGTACAGCGAGCCCGAGTACAAAAGCAAATCTCTGAAATAGCGGAAATCGAAGCAAAAAACACACTCAGACAAGATATCGAGACAGCTTACAACAGTGCCTTGGCAGCACAACAATCGTATCAGGCCAACGTGATCCGATTGGAGGCAGTACAAGAATCATTCAGAATAGCACAACAGCGCTTTGATGTCGGAGCAATCAATTCAGTGGATTTTCAGGTAGCTCAAAACAACCTTTTCAATACCCAGGCAGATCTCTTGAATGCCAAATACACTTATATTTTCAGAGTTAAAGTCCTTGATTTCTATCTTGGAAACCCCATTAACCTCAACTAAACCATGGCAAGTAAAAAATCAAACAAACTATTGTATTATCTCTTCGGAGCCATAGTAGTTCTAATTCTTTTCGCAGTGATCGCCCGTAAAGCCGGATGGGTTGGCGGTGCCAAAGAGCTGGAAGTAGAAATCACTAAAGTATCTAAAAACGATATCGTAGAAAAAGTGAGTGCCTCGGGAGAAATTCAACCCGAAGTGGAAGTGAAACTCAGCCCAGATGTGGCCGGAGAGATCATTGAACTCAATGTAGCAGAAGGGGATTCTGTGGAGGTAGGCAAACTTCTGGTAAAAATCCGGCCTGACAACTTTATTTCTGCACTAGATCGTACCAGAGCAAATCTCAATCAACAACTTGCCAATCTGGCCCAGGCAAAAGCTGCTCTACAGCGATCAGAAGCCCAATTCACTCAGGCAGAGCTGAATTTTAACAGACAAAAAACACTTTATGAGCAAAAAGTGATCTCTGATGCAGATTTTGAAACCGCTCAGGCATCTTTCATTTCAGCTCAGAAAGATTTAGAAGCTGCTAAGCAAAATGTAGTGGCTTCAGAATATATCGTGAAAAGTTCCCAGGCAACTGTCAATGAGGCCGCTGAAAACCTCCGACTGACCAATGTATATTCCCCGGTAAGTGGGATTGTATCCAATCTACTCGTAGAGCAAGGCGAGCGAGTGGTAGGTACCCAGCAGATGGCTGGAACTGAAATGCTGACAATCGCTGATCTTTCCTTAATGGAAGTAAGAGTGGATGTCAATGAAAATGATATCGTCCGTTTGAGTTTGGGTGATACTACAATTATCGATGTAGACGCTTATGCCTACACCGGCAAAAAATTCAAAGGAGTCGTAACCTCAATCGCCAATACTGCAAATACTAAAGCCTCCGCAGATGCAGTGACAGAATTCAAAGTGAAAATCAGGATTCTCAACAGTTCTTATCAGGATTTGGTGAATGAAGGAAAAAAATATCCATTCAGACCTGGAATGACGGCTTCTGTGGAGATCTTGACTACTTCCAAAGAAGATGTACTTTCTGTGCCTTTATCTGCGGTGACCACAAGAGAAAATCAATTGGATACTCTGGCAGGAGGAACTACTCGGTCAAAAGAACTGGTATTCGTCAATGACAATGGAGTGGCCAAGATCAGGGAGATCAAAACCGGCATATCTGACTTCCAATTCATCGAAGTCACAGAGGGTTTAAAAGAGGGTGAAGAAGTTGTCTCAGGACCTTATTTCATTGTGAGCAAAGAATTGAAAGAGGGAGATAAAATCAAGCCTATCGGTAACAAACCGAATCCCGACAGCAAATAACAGCTGATCCAAATCACAAAAAAGCCTTTTCCATAAATTGGAAAAGGCTTTTTTGTTACCATTTTTTCAATTGCTCATAGACCAAATGAAGGGGAAATCCCATGACGGTGAAGTAGGAACCTTCAATTCGCGTCACTCCCGTGAATCCGATCCATTCCTGAATGCCGTATCCACCCGCTTTATCAAATGGTTTGAAATTTTTCACGTAATGCCATATTTCCTCTTCTTCTAAAAACCGAAAAGTCACCAGCGTCTCATCTTCCACCGTGATCTTCTTTTTATTACTTCGCAAAGTCACAGCAGTCATGACCGAGGGACCCAAAATATCAGTATTCAGGAAAAAATTATTGGCATCAGAGGGGAAACGCT
>CAZFSC010000039.1:0-25564 GCA_964521585.1 uncultured Limnohabitans sp. | reverse complement strand
GAAGTCCACATTTGGATACAACTGACGATCGATGAAGTATTGATCATTCAATGCTGCCTGCTCCAATTCTTTGGCGATACCTAAGACTGGATCATTTACGCCCAATTTCTCAAGTACATCGTCAGCTGCTTTTTTGATGATTTTGGCTCTTGGGTCAAAGTTTTTGTAAACTCTGTGACCAAATCCCATCAGACGGAAAGGATCATTTTTGTCCTTGGCTTTATCAAGGTATTTTTTTGCATCCCCACCATCAGCTTTGATCGCTTCAAGCATTTCAATCACCGATTGGTTGGCACCCCCATGAAGTGGTCCCCAAAGGGCATTGATACCGGCTGAGATTGATGCATAGATGCTGGCTTGGGAAGAGCCTACGATTCGTACAGTGGAGGTAGAGCAGTTTTGCTCGTGGTCTGCATGAAGAATCAATAGCTTGTCCAAAGCAGAAGATACCACTGGATCTACATCATACTTCTCAGCAGGAAGAGCAAACATCATCTTCAGGAAGTTGGAACAATAATCCAGGGAATTGTCAGGGTAATTCACCGGATGTCCCATCTCGTTTTTATAAGCCCATGCAGCAAAAGTTGGCATCTTAGCGATTAACCGGATGATACTTAAGTTTACCTCCTCGGCATTCCGGTTTGGATTTAAAGAATCGGGATAAAACGCAGTTAAAGCACAAATCAAAGATGATAAAACTCCCATTGGGTGGGCATTGGAAGGGAATCCCTCGAGAATCTTTTTAATGTCCTCGTGTACAAGCGTATGATGCGTAATTTCTTTAGAAAACTGCTCAAACTCAGCCTGAGTAGGCAGCTCGCCGTAAATCAATAAATAAGATACTTCCAAGAAGGTAGATTTCTCGGCAAGATCTTCAATTCTATATCCTCGGTAGCGAAGAATGCCCTCTTCACCATCCAAAAAAGTAATGGCACTTTTGGTGGCGCCTGTGTTTTTGTATCCAGGGTCAAGGGTGATTAGTCCCGAGTCAGAACGCAACTTTGCAATGTCGATTGCAGATTCGTTTTCTGTTCCGGTAATTACTGGAAATTCAAATTCTTGTCCTTTAAAGGAAAGTTTAGCTGATTCAGACATAAATAATTTGTTAGTATTGCTCAAAGGTTAGAACCTTAAATAGAGCCCTTAAGTTAGTAAAAACGATAAGTTTTTTTAAGTTTAATCTGACTGCAGGAGAAATAATCTTGCGAAACCGTCTTTTTTTCGAAATAATGTTTCTCATTTTTTCCGGCTTTGAGTCCGTTGGACTGGATTGATTTTTCTTATCTGCATTGATCAGAGGTGGATAATAAAAAAGCCCCGAAGGGCTCACTATTAACAGAAATGTTCGAAAACTTCCACCAAGTGGTCACCAATCATTTTGGCATTCCGTCCTTCAATATGGTGTCTTTCAATAAAATGAACCAATTCTCCATCCTTGAATAATGCCATGGCAGGAGAGGAGGGAGGATATGGAAGGACCAGTTCACGTACTTTCTCCACAGCTTCCCGGTCATTACCTGCAAAAACAGTAGCTAGGGTAGTAGGTTTTACCTTTGCATTTTCCACTGCATATTTTACGCCTGGTCTGGCAGCACCAGCTGCACATCCACAGACTGAATTTACCACTACTAAAGTGGTTCCTTTGTGATCGGGTCCTAAATGAGCTGCGACTTGATCAGCTGTTTTGAACTCTTCAAATCCTATGGTCGAAAGTTCCGCCCGCATTGGAGCGATTAATTCCTCTGGATACATATTAATTTAATTTTATTTGTTTTTATAGAAATCCTAATTCAAGTTTTGCTGCTTCAGACATCATGTCTTGCGCATAAGGTGGATCAAATGTCAACTCAATTTCCACATTATTCACACCTTGGATCTGCTGGATTTTGTCCTTGATCTCCGATGGAATAAATTCTGCTGAAGGACAATTTGGTGAGGTCAAAGTCATCAGTACATAGACATTGTTGACCGGATAGACGGTAATCTCATAGATCAGACCAAGTTCATATACGTCAACAGGGATTTCCGGGTCGTAGACCAATTTAATCGCCTGAACCACTTTTTCCTTAAGATCTGTGATTTGGCCTGCTTGACTTGTTTTATTTTCACTTTCCATACCTTCAGGCATTTTGCTTGGTTTTAATCGCGAGTGCAAACAGTTTGATTTGCTTGATCATCGCCGCGAATCCGTTTGACCGCTGACTTCCGATAATCGACCCCATTCCGATTCGTTCGATAAAATCAAGATTTGCAGTTACAATTTCCTCAGGTTCACGATTGTTGAGTACCCGGAGTAAAAGAGAGATCAAACCTTTGGTGATATCTGTATTTGAATCGGCCAGGTAATGTACTTTTCCATCTCGCTCCTCTGCGATCAGCCAAACTTTGGACTGGCAGCCTTTTATGATGTTTTCCTCTTTTCGGTGCTCTTCCGGTAATTCTTCCAGTCCGGATCCGAGCTCCATAATGTAATAAATTGTCGATTCCTTATCATCTCCCAGGATTTCAAATTCTGAAACTATCTCGTCTTGGATCTCGGCAATGCTACTATTCATCATTTGTTTTTAATTCGAGCGATCCGGCTGACGCCTTCGGCTAATTTATCTATCTCTGATTTGGCATTGTAAACAGCAAATGAAGCCCTAACAGTTCCTTCAAGTCCCAGTCTTTTCATCAGTGGCTGTGTACAGTGATGGCCAGTTCGGACAGCGATTCCATTTGCATCGAGCATCATCCCCACATCGTATGGATGCATTCCCAGAATATTAAATGAAAGTACGCATACTTTATCTACTGCTGTACCTACGGGAATAAACCCCTTGATTCCAAGCATTTTCTCGTTTGCATAGGCAAGCAATTCATCCTCATGTGCTTTGATGTTTTTCTTACCTAGTTCATTGATGAAATCAAGCGCGGATTTGAAAGCAATCACGTCAGCTATATTGGGAGTTCCTGCCTCAAATTTAAAAGGGATCTCATTATAGGTGGTTTTTTCAAAAGTCACTTCCTTGATCATTTCCCCACCACCCTGGAATGGAGGCATTGCTTCGAGGATTTCCCTTTTTCCATACAAAACACCCAGTCCAGTCGGTCCATAGAGTTTGTGAGCCGAGAAAGCCATGAAATCGCAGTCCAGTTCCTGAACATTCACTTCCAGATGACTTGTACTTTGAGCTCCGTCAAGCAATACTTTAGCACCTACTGCATGGGCAGACTTAATAATATTCCGTACCGGATTGATGGTCCCGAGCGCATTGGAAGCATGTACAATGCTAACTAATTTGGTTTTGGGGCTAAGTAATTTTTCAAACTCCTCCAAAAGCAGATCACCGGCATCATTGATTGGGATGATTTTCAAGATTGCTCCTTTTTCCTCGCAAAGCATTTGCCAGGGGACAATATTGGAATGATGCTCCAGATTGGAAATGATAATTTCATCTCCCTGATTGATGAATTTTCTTCCAAAAGTGGCTGCTACCAGATTGATGCTCTCAGTAGTTCCTTTGGTAAAAATAATTTCAGGGGCTTCTTTGGCTCCGATAAAATCGCAAACGCTTTGACGCGTCTCTTCAAAGTATCTTGTGGCACGATCTGCAAGCGCATGGGCTCCACGATGGATATTTGAATTGTCATTATTATAATATGCTGTCAGCGCATTTAAAACCATTTGTGGTTTTTGAGTGGTGGCAGCATTGTCAAAATAAACTAAGGGCTTGCCATGCACCTCCTGATGAAGTACCGGAAACAAGCCCCTTATTTTTTCGATGTCTAATCCCATGGATGGTTAAAATTTTGCACCCAGGCGATCTTCTACCAATTGTGTGCAATATGATTTAAATGCCTCGTTGGCAATCCGCTCCAATACCTCACCGGCAAAAGCATATAATAGAAGGCCCTTCGCCTGCAGTTTTCCAATACCCCTTGACTGTAGGTAGAAGAGTGCTTCCTCATCCAATTGTCCAGTGGTACATCCATGCGAGCATTTCACATCGTCAGCCCATATTTCCAGCTGCGGTTTGGTGTTCACCGTGGCATCTTCTGAAAGCAGAATGTTATTATTTTGCTGGAAAGCATTTGTCTTCTGAGCATCCTGTCTTACGAATATCTTGCCGTTGAAAACTCCTCTTGAATGGTCTGCCAAAATTCCTTTGTAAAGTTCATTGGACTCTGCATGAGGAATAGTATGATCCACATTGGTATGATTGTCCACATGCGTCTTTCCGTTGAGCAAATAGATCCCATACATATTTCCTTCAGAATTACTTCCGAGGAGATTAAGGCTTAGGTTGTTTCTGACCATGTCTCCTGATAAGGAAATCACCACAGAGCTGAATGTAGAATCCTGCAGTACGTTAGCCTCTATATTGCTGATTTCAATCGCATTTTTTCCTTCATTCTGGAGTCTGTAATAATGTAAATGGCTATTTGCACCACCTTTTATTTCCACTACTCTGTTCACAAAAAATGAGGCTTCAGAAAGAGTGATTGTTTGTTCGATGAAAGTCGCTTCTGCAAAATCTCCCGCTTCAATCCAAAGCCTTGGTTGTATAACCTGACCGGATGTGGTTTGGATGAAATTTAACAATAAGATAGGCTTTTCAATTTGCGTCTTTTTCGCGATTCCAATAAACAGACCATCGGTAAAACTCGCCTGATTAAGTGCGCAGAATGGATCTTTTTCAGGCTTGGCGACACTTCCGATTGGGGTGTTCAGCTGTTCAGAAAGTGGCAATACAGTCAATCCAGAAAGGGTGGAGGATACCTCGGCCTGGAAAATCCCATTGGCAAAGACAAGCACTTCCCCTTCAAAGCCTTCGATAATATTTTCCTTTACCATTTCAGGAGAAACGTTAAATGATTCAGCCTGGGAAAAATCAGTAATCCGCTGTTCCAACTTCTTGGTAATTGCAGTAAACTTGTATTCCTCAGATTTTAGTCCAGGCAATCCCTGCTTTGCAAAGGATTCTTTTGCCTGAGCACGTGCTGATTCAAAATCCTTCGGAGAAAGATCGATCAGGCTCCCAATTGTAGTCTGCTTGGTAAGCATGTTCATATTTGTTCGTAGGTTTTGAAAATCAGATAGTTGCTTCAGAATCGACTTCCTCTTTGATCCAGTCGTAACCTTTCTCTTCGAGTTCAAGTGCTAGTTCTTTAGTGCCAGATTTGACGATTCTGCCTTTGTATAGGACATGCACATAATCCGGTACAATGTAATCCAATAGACGCTGATAGTGGGTTACCACTATTGTGGCAGAATCCTTAGACTTCAATTGATTCACTCCATGAGACACGATTTTCAACGCATCAATGTCAAGTCCGGAATCAGTTTCGTCAAGAATGGAAAGCTTTGGATCAAGCATTGCCATTTGAAAAATTTCATTTCTTTTCTTTTCTCCACCAGAGAACCCTTCATTCAGAGATCTGCTAAGCAGCTTCTGATCGATTTCTACCAGCTTCATTTTCTCCTTCATCAGGGTCAGGAATTTCACGGCATCCAAAGGCTCTTGACCTCTGTATTCGCGGACTTGATTCACTGCTGTCCGAAGGAAATTGGTAGAACTTACGCCGGGGATTTCAACAGGATATTGGAACGCTAAAAAAACACCTTCTCTGGCACGCTCCTCAGGAGCAAACTCCAGAAGGTCTTTCCCATTGAAGATTACTTCCCCTTCCGTTACTTCATATTCTTCTCTTCCTGCCAATACGGAGGCAAGAGTTGATTTACCGGAGCCATTGGGACCCATGATTGCGTGAACCTCACCCGCTTTAACTTCCAGATTAATGCCTCTTAGGATGGGAGTGCCTTCAATGGAAGCGTGTAAATTTTTTATACTTAGCATGATACTGATTTTTCTGATTTTTATTATTCCAATTATTCAATCGGATTTTAACCTACCGATCCTTCCAAGGTCAAAGCGAGAAGTTTTTGAGCTTCAATTGCAAATTCCATTGGTAATTGGTTCAACACTTCTTTGGCATAGCCATTCACAATCAGGGCAACAGCATCTTCAGTTGCGATTCCCCGCTGATTGCAATAAAAGATTTGATCCTCACCTATTTTTGAAGTAGTCGCTTCATGTTCTACTTTGGCAGTGGGGTTATTGATATCGATGTAGGGAAATGTATGCGCACCACATCGGTCTCCCATCAATAAGGAATCACATTGCGAGAAGTTTCTTGCATTGTGGGCTCGCTTCATCACTTGAACCTGACCTCGATAAGAGTTTTGGGATTTGCCTGCAGAGATTCCTTTAGATACAATTCTGGACTTTGTGTTTTTTCCGATATGGATCATCTTGGTTCCCGTATCTGCCTGCTGGTAATTGTTGGTCACTGCCACAGAATAAAATTCCCCAATCGAGTAATCACCTTTGAGTATACATGAAGGATATTTCCAAGTTACCGCAGATCCGGTCTCTACCTGTGTCCAGGAGATTTTGGAATAATTTCCGGCACATATTCCCCGCTTGGTTACGAAATTGTAAATGCCTCCTTTGCCCTCTTTATCACCGGGAAACCAATTCTGCACAGTAGAATATTTTACTTCTGCATTGTTTGCGGCGTAGATTTCAACCACTGCAGCATGTAATTGATTTTCATCCCGCTGAGGAGCTGTACATCCTTCGAGGTAACTGCAATAAGAATCATCTTCAGCGACGATTAGCGTACGCTCAAACTGACCGGTATTAGCGGCATTAATCCGGAAATAAGTCGAAAGCTCCATTGGGCAACGAACTCCTTTAGGGATATAACAGAAAGAACCGTCGGAAAAAACAGCTGAATTCAATGCGGCATAATAATTATCAGTCATCGGAACTACAGAGCCCAGATATTTTTTTACCAATTCAGGATGTTCTTTAACTGCCTCTGAAAATGAACAGAAAATTATCCCGAGTTTACTGAGTGTTCCTTTAAAAGTAGTTGCAACAGAAACTGAATCAAGAACTGCGTCTACAGCAATTCCTTGAAGTCTCTTTTGTTCGTTGAGGTTGATTCCCAGACGCTTATATATGTCCAATAGCTCAGGATCTACTTCATCCAGATTTTTTGGTTTTTTGGATTGCTTGGGAGCAGAATAATACCGTAGGCTTTGAAGATCGATTTTAGGGTAACGAACATTGGCCCAAACGGGCTCTTCCATTGATTGCCAAGTTTTGAATGCTTTAAGTCTCCACTCAAGCAACCATTTTGGCTCTTCTTTTTTTGCTGAAATCCATCGAATTATCTCTTCGTTCAATCCAATCGGAGCTTCATCAGCTTCGTATTGGACTGACCAGCCATGTTCGTACTCTTTGGAAGTAAATTCTTCTAAAATCTGATTGTCTTTGCTCATGTTTGCTGAGTTATTTAGACTAATTACATTTTAACTGCAAATGTACAACATATAATGAATTTATATTGTTTTGCAGCCATTTCTTATATCTATGGTGTATACAATAATTCGATTGAAACAGTTCAAA
Source organism: uncultured Limnohabitans sp. (assembly GCA_964521585.1). Taxonomy (GTDB): domain Bacteria; phylum Bacteroidota; class Bacteroidia; order Cytophagales; family Cyclobacteriaceae; genus Algoriphagus. The sequence continues at coordinate 18,104 of CAZFSC010000039.1, read as the reverse complement.
TCTGGGCCTAAATGACAATTTGCCTTCAAAAAAAAAGTGTTGAACGATCAACACCTCCTTTGGATTAAAAGCAGAGACATTATTATTTGGATTTAATCCAAATAATATCACTTTCCTTTGTCAAAAAACTGGATTGGACGGTTTATTGATTCTTCCAAAACAATCAATGTTTCTGTTCGGTCAATTCCATCCACTTTCTGAATATTGTCAAGGACAGTTCGTAAGTGATTGGTATCTCTGCAGATGATTTTTGCGAAAATCGAATAATTGCCTGTGGTATAATAGGCGCTTACCACTTCCGAAATAGTTTTCAGTTTTTCGATGACATTATCATAGAGCGAACTTTTTTCGAGATAAATCCCCAAAAATGCAGATATGTCAAAGCCCAGTTTTGCAAAATCTATGTTTAAGGTGGCACTTTTTACAACACCCATGTCTTCCAGTTTTTTCATTCGGACGTGCACTGTACCTGAACTCACAAATACCTTTTTGGCAATTTCAGTGTAAGGAGTTTTTGCATCTTCATTTAAAAGAGAGATGATTTTTAGGTCTACGTTGTCGATATCTAAAATTTTATCCATTTTTTTGGGCAGGATTTAGATGATTGTTAATGAATCCGCTTGTAAATTAGAGATTGTTCAAAATATTGCAAAATTATTTTTTCAATTTGTAATTAAAATGAAAATCACTTTACTTTGTCTCAATATGAATGTTCAATTGATTATTTTGCTCATGAGAAAATTCATCAAATTAAAATTTGCTTAAGAACCTTTGGCCAAATTTTAGTTTTTTAAAAAGAAAACTTTTAATCTCTAAAGTTATATTTGGGTTTATATTCTGAAAAGAGTCTTGCTGCTGGCAAGACTTTTTTGTTTTTATTTGAAAACCTCAAATGCATAAATTTGTATTTTAAAAAATAAAATATGTATTTTTGAAAATTATTTACTCCTTATCAAATCTGATGATGAAATCGACGACTCTTTTTAAATCCCTGATCGGCATATTCACCTTGGTCCTATTAATTCAGGTTCCACTTACAGGTAAAGGATTGAAGGCTCAAAACGCCACCGAGGAAAATGATTTACTCGTTTACAAAGTGGATTACAATCATCTGACTTTAAAAAATATCTCTTTCTCAAATCAGCCATTGGTAATTAACAGTTCAATCGATGATTTAAAAGTTGAAGCACTGTCAGTGATGGAAGAGAAAGTGGCAAGCAAACTGAATTCTCACTGGGCCTGGAGTGAAAATACATTGGAGACCATTGATAGTTTTTCACCGTTTTTATTCAGAACCAAAAAGAGCCAATCAATAGACGAGGTTACTGTTTTACTACATGTAAATGAAAAAGGAAGACTTTCGGGTTTTGATGTAGTAGGAGAGGTTGATAAAGGTTTGAAAGAAAGACTTGATTATCTTTTTCGAAAGTTACCGGATTGCAAGCCGGTACCTGGATATAGCAGTTATGCTCCAGAAGTATTTGAATTAGTTATCAGAAAGTAGTTAGCCGGTTTTTCCGGCTTTTTTTTTAAGCGGTTAAGTAAGGGGAAATCAGTCTAATTATTTTTAGGACTTCTAACCCCTCTTTCTTTATGAAGAAAACCATACTCCTTACTGTTACTTTGATAATTTCAGGCTTGGCATTTTCTCAGGTAAAACCCTTCGAGAAGCAAAAATTCTTTCCTGAAAGTGACCCTAAAACAAAATTCCATACCGTATCGGGTGAAAGACATGGATCCTCTTTTTTCAAAAAGTTTGAATTTCCCGAGGTAGAATATCAGCCGACGGAGCGATTGACTTTTGATAAATACCATACGGTGGACGTCATGTACCACTGGTATATCAAATGGGCTGAACAATTTCCAGACATAGTTGAGCTATACGAGGTGGAGAAATCTTTTGAAGGCAGGCCTATTTACCAGATGACCATTACCAATAAAAAGACTGGCAAAGACACTGATAAACCTGCTGCGTACTTCGAAGGAGGCCGGCATTCCGGGGAGATTACTGCCAGTGAATCGATCCTTTGGCTTACCCAACATTTGCTTGAAAATTATGGCAAGGACCCTGCAATCACTCATTTGATAGATACGAAAGCAATCTATCTGCGTCCCCAGAATAATCCAGATGGCTCGAATCTTTACCTTTTTACAGAACAGCGAAACCGTAGCACTGTAAAACCGCATGACAACGACCGGGATGGATTATTAGATGAAGACCCAGAGGAAGATCTTGATGGGGATGGAGTAATCTATCAGATCAGGAAAAAAGCATCCACCGACGAAGAAAAGGAAAAAGCCAATTACATCATTGACCCGGCACATCCCTCTGGAAAATTGATGAAGCGAGTATTTCCCGGAAAGGGGGAGTACCTGATCTATACCGAAGGAATAGATAATGATCTGGACGGGAGTTTCAATGAAGATGGAATAGGAGGATTGGATCTGCATCGAAACTATCCGGAAAACTGGCGGCCGGATACCGGAGGAGATTTGACAGGAAGAGGATATACCCAGAATGGGGCAGGAGAATTCCCGCTCAGTGAAGTCGAATCCAAAGCAACGGTGCTCTGGATGCTTAGCCATCCAAATATCTCAGTGGTAAATTCTATGGATACCAGGGTGCCCATGCATCTGAGAGCACCTTCCACTTCAAAATCTGAAGAACGGATGTATCCATCAGATTTGGAAATCTATCGAGAGATGGATCAATTGGGACTTTCGTTTACCGGTTACCCATGGGCAGGAGATGTTTATGAGACTTATGCCACACGCTATAAAGTCAATGAAATGACCGGTGATCCGCTCAAGCCTACCCCGCTTTTTGGGCATGGACCCGATTTTGGGTACTTCTATTTTGGAAGTATCTGGTATGGAGATGAACTCTGGAACAACGGAGCAATGAAGGATTACAATGGTGATGGAATTTATGATGATTACGATGCATTGGTTTGGGATGAAACTGAAAATGGTGGAAATGGCTTCAAATCCTGGACACCTTTCGTCCATCCAACTCTGGGTGAAGTAGAGATCGGTGGTTTTCATCCAAAATTTTTTGGTCAAAATGGCCCTCCCTGGCAATTGGAAAACTGGGCAAAAAAACAGGCTCTTTTCAATCTGGCAATGGCCAAAAATCTCCCGGAATTAATGGTTTCTCCAGTAAAAGTGGTTAAGACCGGCAAGGGAGAATTTGAGGTCAGCCTGAGTTGGAAAAATGTTGGTGGCCTACCCGTAGCATTGGAACAAGCCAAATTGGTGAAGATTGTTCAGGAAGATAGGGTGTCATTGGAATTTGATAAAGCACTTACCAAGGGATATGAGGAGGCTAAAGTCCAAATAACAAGTCCAGAGACTTACGATAAGACAATCTATGCAGGATACACAGATAAAGGAGAAACAAAATCAGTTTCTTTCAAAGTAAAGGTTAAGGGTGAAGAATCCTTAACTGGGAAAATTAAATTATCTTCTACTCGTGGGGGATATTTTGAACAAGAGTTTAAGCTAAACAATTAAATCAATGACGAATAGATTATTAAAAGGGGTTTTTCTCCTGTTGATTTTTGCTTCGCAATACAGTTTTGCGCAGCAAAAAAGATCACTAACCCATGAAGATTATGATGGATGGGAGCGGATCGCTACCGAAAAAATTACTAAAAATGGAATGTGGGTAGGATACCAGGTTTCTCCACAAGACGGAGATGGCCGATTGGAAATTCTGTCTTTCAAGAATCCATCTATCCGAAAAGTAATTCCAAGGGCTTCAAACTTTGATTTCACAGCAGATGATACGTATGCAGTAGGTAAAATCGTCCCTTCAAAAGACAGTGTTCGTGTACTCAAATTGAAGAAAACCAAAAAAGATGATATGCCCGCTGATAGCCTCTTCATCTATCAGATGTTGAATGGAAATCTAATAAAAATCCCAAGGGTAAAATCTTATGCTATTCCGAAAGAAGCCGGAAGCTGGATTGCAATTCACTACGAAAAGGAAAAACCTGTCAAACCAACCAAATCGGATAGCACTTCGAGTTCGGACTCTACCAAAAAAGCTGAAAAACCTAAGAAAACTGATGGTACTAAATTGGAAGTGAGAAAGTTGGATGGCTCACTGAGCTATACGTATGATCGGGTCAAATCATATAGTTTCTCCCAGGATGGAAATTTCCTGCAATATGTACTAGCTGAGGAAGACACTTTGGACAATGCAGCAATCCATTTACTCAACCTCTCCACAGGAGAAAATAAGATGATATCTGAGGGCATGACAAGCTATTCAGACATGACTTTTTCTCCAAAGTCAACCTACCTGGCTTATCTGGCAACGAATGATTCTGCAAAATCCAAGAAACCATATCACAGTTTATTCCTTGTCAATACCAACTCAGCAACAGCTCGGGAACTAGCTACTAAAAATTCAGAGGGAATCCTTGAAAATGGAAGAATCAGCCCGGATGCAAATCTCACTTTTTCTGAGAATGAGAATCGCTTGTTTTTTGGAGTGGCTCTCGATTACAAGGATTATGCATATCAAAACGACACGACGATTCTGGATGAGGAACGTGTGAGTTTGGATATCTGGGGATGGCAGGATGATGAGATTCAGCCCATGCAATTAGTCCGAAAATCGCGGGAAGAAAAGAAGTCATTCTTGGCTACCATCGATCTTGTTTCCGGTCAAATCAATCAGTTAGGAACCCCTGAAGTCGATAACGTAGTATTAGAGTCTAAAGTGATGCATGAATTCGGTCTGGCGTATACCGATGCCCCATACCGCAGGAATTACAGTTGGGATATTCAGATCGGTAGGGATTTGTATTTGGTAGATTTCAAAACCGGAGAAAAGACATTGATTGAAAGAGAAGCGTCGGGATTTCCCTCGATTTCTCCGGAAGGCAAATATGTAAACTGGTATGATGCCAGAGACAGTAGTTGGGTCGCATTTGATCTGGCCTCCAGGACTAAAATCAATCTTTCCCAAGAGTTGCCAACTGTATTTTATGATGAGATTCATGACAGTCCATCTTTGCCGGGCGGATATGGAAGTGCCGGCTGGCTGGTAGGAGATGAAGCATTTTTGATCTATGATCGATTTGATATCTGGAGAGTAGACCCTAAGAATCCTGATGCTGCGATTAATATCACCCAAGGGATGGGTAGAAAAGAGAAAATCGTTTTCCGAAGACAGGATTTGGATAGGGAAGAGCGCAGTATTGATCCTAAGAATATGCTCCTACTGTCTGCTTTTGACGAGCAGGATAAAGATGCTGGATTCTATTCAGGATCCATAGAAGGAAAGAGTGCACCTAAAAAAATCCTGATGACAGCGCATAGCTATTCTGGATTGACCAAAGCAAAGGAAGCTAATGCAGTCATGCTCACGAGGTCTACCTACCAGGATAATCCGGATCTTTACCTTACTGATCTTTCTTTTAAAGACCTGAATAGGGTATCTAATCTCAATCCTCAGCAGGCCAATATCAAGTGGGGATCTGTTGAATTGATTAATTACCTGACGAATGAAGGAGAGCCTTTACAGGGATTACTGTATAAGCCTGAAAACTTCGATCCGAATAAGAAATATCCAATGATGGTGTATTTCTATGAGCGAAATAGTGATGGAATCCACCGGTATAGAGCGCCTGCTCCAAGTGCTTCGACGATCAACATTCCGTTTTTCGTAAGTAATGACTATTTGGTACTTGTTCCGGATATCAAGTACGAATTAGGCCTTCCGGGGCCATCTGCATATAGCTGCATCATCCCTGCCGTCCAATCGGTAGTAGCAAGGGGCTTTGTCGATGCGGACAATATGGCAATTCAGGGCCAAAGCTGGGGGGGGTATCAGGTGGCCTATCTGATTACCCAGACAAATATGTTTAAGGCTGCCGGTGCTGGAGCTCCTGTGGTGAATATGACCTCTGCGTATGGTGGAATCAGATGGGGAACTGGCATGAGCCGAATGTTTCAATACGAGCAGACTCAATCCAGAATTGGGGGAACCCTTTGGGAGAAACCTGTCTATTACATTGAAAATTCACCGTTGTTCTTTATGGACAGGGTCCGAACCCCAGTATTGATCATGCATAATGATGCCGATGGGGCAGTTCCTTGGTATCAGGGAATCGAGATGTTCATGGCATTGAAGCGACTCAATCAACCAGCATGGTTACTTCAGTATAATGATGAAGATCATAACCTGGTCCAGCGAAAGAATAGAAAAGATTTGTCAATCCGGTTGAGCCAATTCTTTGATCATTACCTTAAAGGAGCTCCTGCTCCACTTTGGATGACCGAAGGATTGCCAGCAGTAGAAAAAGGAAAAACACTCAAATATGAATTGAGTAATTAAAGGAAAGCCCTGGATCCAATCTGGATTCAGGGCTTTATTTTTTTTAGACTAATTTTTATTAAACAGCCACTGCCGCCTTGATATGGGGATGTGGGTCGTAGTTTTCCAACGTAAAATCCTCGTATTTGAAGTCAAAGATATCTTTGACATCCGGATTGATTTTCATTGTAGGGAGTGGTCTTATGTCACGGCTCAGTTGCAAACGAGCTTGCTCCAGATGGTTGGAATACAAATGAGCATCTCCGAAAGTATGTACAAACTCCCCTGGCATTAAATCACATACCTGTGCCACCATCATGGTGAACAAGGCATACGAAGCAATATTGAAAGGGACACCGAGGAATACATCAGCGCTACGCTGGTAAAGTTGGCAACTGAGTCTACCCTCAGCCACATAAAACTGAAAAATGGTATGGCAGGGAGGCAAGGCCATATGATCTACGTCGGCGACATTCCAGGCACTGACGATATGTCGTCGGCTATCCGGTTTGGTTTTGATTTGATGGATAAGATTTTTTATTTGATCGATTTCACCACCTTTTCCATCAGGCCAATGTCTCCACTGATAGCCATATACTGGTCCAAGATCTCCGTTCTCATCTGCCCACTCATCCCAGATAGAGACTTTGTTCTCATTGAGATATTTGATGTTGGATTCACCTCGGAGAAACCAAAGGAGTTCGATGATGATGGATCTAAGATGAAGTTTTTTAGTGGTCACTACCGGGAAACCATCTGACAAATTAAATCGCATCTGATGACCAAAAACACTCAGGGTTCCAGTCCCGGTTCGGTCTTCTTTCTTCACTCCTTCATCAAGGATACGCTGCATCAAATCGTGATATTGCTTCATATGTTGTATTCGTTCTAAGGTTGGCAAGTTAAGGAGTTCGATTTATAATTGGAACCCCAAACAAACAAAGACCTTCCAAACCTATTATACTTGGTAGATAAACCATGACCTTTCAAATCAGAATTCCCATATGTTTCAAAGATCCAGGGCTTACTTTTTTCTCGGAATAGCAGGACTGATCACCGTTCTTCTTTTGATTTTTAGGCCCATACCTGTTTTTAATTATGACTTTGAGCAGTTTTTCCCTCAGCAGGATGAGGATCTGTCTTTTTATCAAAATTACCGGACTCAATTTGAAAATGACAATGATTACCTCCTGCTGGCGATAAGCAATCCCGCTGGAGGGATTCTGGACTCTGTATTTCTTGCTAATTCACTGCAGTTACAAACTGAGATATCCAGGCTTCCAAAGGTGGATACGGTGATTTCTATCTTGAATCTTGAAAGGCCGGTGATTGGTGTTTTCGGCTTGCGCACCATCCAAGTTTTGGATTGGTCAGATCCTTCCACTCTTAACCTGCAGGCTGATGAACTGGAACACTACCGAACGGAATTGATATCAAAAGATGGTAAGAGCATTCTGCTTTGGATCAAAAATGAGCAAAATATCAGCAAGGAAGACGGTGATGACCTTTACAAAAAAATCAAGGGGCTGAATGAATCCGCGCCTGTCCAAATCGAGGCTGTGGCTGGAAAGATTCAGGCACAAGGAGATTTTGTAAGCCTGATGCAGCGTGAGTTTGGGTTATTCTTCGGTTGTTCCATCATATTGATGTTGCTGATGCTTGCGCTGATTTTCAGAACCTGGTGGGGCGTTTTATTTCCTTTTTTGATTTTAATTATTGGGGCAGGATGGGCATTTGGGTTGATTCTATATCTCGGAAAAGCCCTGGATGTCATGTCAGTCATGCAGCCGACTATTTTTCTGATTGTTGGTTTGAGCGCTTTGATTCATTTTTTCAATCATTTGATCAAAAAAATCAGGCAGGGAATTCCAAAGGACAAAGCGGTGCAAATGGTGTTCAAATCTTTGTTTATTCCGGTTTGGCTGACGATTTTGACGACTTCACTGGGTTTTTTCTCATTGTATTTCACCTCTATTCCGGCTTTAAAGGAATTTGGGTTGACAACTGGTCTGGGGATTTTGGTGATGTTTTTTGCATTGATTTTGATTGCGCCGGGCTTGCTTCATTTTTTCAATGTTAAGGCACCGGCTCCGAGCAGATTTGGTCGGAGTATCCTAAATCTTAGAATTTGGTTTTTGTTTTTGTTAAGGAAAAGGAAAGCAATCGCTGTGTTATTTTTCGGGGTTACGATGCTGGCAATTTTGATGGGTAGCCAATTAAGAATCAACGGATTTCTGCTTGACAATTTGCCCGAGGATCATCCGGTACAGCAGTCTTTTAGTTATTTCGATCACCAGTTTGGAGGGGCTAATCCTTTGGAGATTCATTTGCAGGTCGGAGATAGCGCCACGAGTCTGCTAGACCTTCAGGTTTTGGAGCAAATAGACTTAGTGGAGCAAGAGGTGGACCGACTTTTTGACGGCGGTCAGATAATTTCTCCACTGACTTTGGTTAAATCATTGAATCAAGCACAAAATCAAGGTGATTTTAAGGCATTTACCCTTCCATCAAAAGGTCAATACCTACGAATGAGTCAATTTTTCCCAAAGGCATTTGATGCAGCAGGAGTTAAAGTTTTGACTGAGGACAGGAGTCAAGGAAGACTAAGTGCAAGGACAGCAGACTTGGGCACGCTACTCATGTCTGAAAAGCGAGCTGCGCTAAGAAAATTTGTTGCTGAGAAGATAAATCCAAACTTACTGGAAATTCGCTGGACAGGCACCGCGTATTTGATCGACAAAGGTCATCAGTCGGTCACCTGGCAGATGGCAAGGGGATTGGGAGTGGCTTTTATCCTGGTGGGAGTTATTGCTGGTTTTCTGTTTCGATCCTGGCGGATTGCATTTATTTTATTGATTCCCAATCTGATCCCTTTGCTATGGATGCTAGGCTTGATGTACTTGATGGGAATAGACTTACAATTGACTACCGCGATTCTTTTTACAGTAGCGTTTGGAATTGCAGTGGATGATAGCATTCACTTTATGACGCGGCTCAATAAGGAGCTGCGGACAGGTAAATGTCTTATTTATGGCTTGAAGCGCACTTTCCTCGAAACTGGCGAAGCGATCATACAGACTACTGTCATTCTTGTGACAGGATTTGGTTTGTTGATTTTAAGTCAGTTTGGTGTGACTCATTTTACTGGATTATTAATTGGTGCTGCGCTTGTCTTTGCCCTGCTGGCCGACCTTTTTTTACTTCCAATTTTACTTTTGCCAATGAAGAAAAAATGGGATGAAAAGTTTAAAAATCGAGTGGTCAAAGTTCCATCCCATCCCAGGTGAAAACAGCCGAAATCGGATAGTGATCGGAATAGTCCACTTCGCGGTGAGTCTTAAACTGAACAGGATCTAACTTGGGGCTATAAAAGATATGATCAATTCTTAAAAAGAAAAGTACCCGATTGTAGGTAAATCCAAATCCTCTACCAGCCTCTTCAAAGGCATTTTTTAGCGTCTCGCTTAATTTGAAATAAGTATAAGAATAAGGTATTTCATTCAGATCTCCCATCAAAATAATGGGATGCGGACTATGCGTATAATGCTCCACCAGCATTTTCAACTGTTTGTTTCTGGCGAGACTCCCTCTATGTAGCTTGCCTAAGGTCTGACGGTAATTTTCCCGGAGTCCATCGATATCTTCCAATCTTTCTGATTCAATTTTCATCGATTCTAGATGGACATTGTAGATTCTTATCGTGTCTTCCTTGATCTTAATATCTGCAAAAATTGCCCCATTGGTCCGATTGTTATCAAAGACTTTTCCCTCATTGACGATGGGATATCTGGAGAAAATGGCCATTCCATAGAACCTTTTTTCAGGATTACCTTCGATTGCCTGATAAGAGACATTGAAACCCATGTCCGTTCCAAGAAGTTTGATCGCATTTCGGGACGCAGTGGTATAATCCTGGTAGAACTCTTGGAAAACCTTGACGTCTGCAGGATGCTCACGAAGCCAGTTAAAAACATTGGGGTCGAAACCTCCTGCCGATTGACTTTTATAATTGAAAAGATGGGCATTGTAAGACAAAACTTTTAATCCTTTAGCATCTTCATTTCTGGGATGGATCTGAAAAGTGATAAGGAAAAATCGGTACCCTATTAGTATCGCAATCAGTGGTAGAAAAACGAGTTTTCTCCAGGCAAGGAGCAGAATTCCGAAAAGAAAAATATTGATCAGTAAGAATACAGGAATGAAAAAAGGTAAAAGTCCCACATATTTGAATTGTTCGGGAGAGACATAAACGCTGGAGAAAACTACAAGCGAAGTGATAAAAAGCAACCAGGTTATGAATCTCATTTAGCCGAAAGGAACATAGAAATTAAAAACGATTCCTCATTCACGATTAGAATTTAAAATGGTTTTGTTAAAGTTGATTAAAGATCAAAGCAAAACCTCTACCGGTTCGATGCTCAAATGTATACAATTTGTCATTATTGCTAAACTTTCTTTGGTTGGCGAGGAGGAGGAATTAGATGTTTGAATTTTGAGGATTAAATGAATAATTGTTATTTGGCAGCAAATTATCCACTATGAAAAAATACCAAACTATTTTGATGTGGGGATTGGTTGCAGGAGCAATGTATTCCTGCGGTCCGAAATCCTCCGATTCCACGGGAAGTGAAAACTCTCAGGAAACTTCTGCAGCGCAAACTGCAGATGAGCGTCCCAGCCCCATAGTGATCGAGCAGGGGCAAATATCCGGAAAGGATATTCAGATTCACTACGGGTCACCTGCGGTCAAGGGAAGAACGCTTTGGGGAGACTTGGTTCCTTACAACATCGTGTGGAGAACTGGTGCCAATGAGGCCACGTATGTGGATTTGTCGGCCGATTTTACAGTAGAAGGGAAAAACCTTCCGGCAGGAAAATATTCGCTATTTACCATTCCAAAAGAATCCGGACCATGGACAGTGATTTTCAATTCTGAGTGGGATCTGGAACATGGGCACTTTCAGTATGATGAAAAAAATGATGTCCTCCGGGTAGAAGTTACTCCTACTTGGGAAGAAACTTCTGAGGAACGACTTTCCATTGAAGTAGAAGATCCCGGAGTTGTCATTCGATGGGATAAAATGAGACTTCCAATCACTGTGAATTGATAGGACTCAGTAGAAATCCGGCCTTCAAATCCTTTTTTGAAGGCTTTTTTTGCGTCTGCCTCAAAACTTAAAAGGACAAAAATTTTAAATAAAGAGAAAAGTTTAAATTCGCCGATCATACAATTCCCCGATAAATGAAATACCTAGGTTTCTTTTTGGTGCTGGCTATCACTGTGGCACTCGCGATCGCAGTTTCTAAACCTTTAGGTCCAGTGCCGCCATTGGCCCCCCTTCTAGATCCTTATCACGGATTCTGGCAAAATTCCTACAGTGAAGATGAACTTGCTGAAGAAGAGTTGGACCTTGAAGGCTTAATTGCTCCAGTCACGGTAGTCTACGATGAAAATCTGATCCCCCATATTTTCGCAGAAAATGAAGAAGATCTATATAAAGCGCAGGGTTTCGTCACGGCAAAGCACAGACTTTGGCAGATGGAATTTCAGACCATGGCAGCAGCTGGTAGAATAGCTGAAATCGTAGGGCCGATTGCAATTGAACTGGATCGAATGACCCGGAGAAAAGGATTAGCATACGGTGCGGAACTTGGAATGAAATTTCTGAGCGAAAATGATCCCGAAACTCTAAAGCTAGTTGAAGCCTATGCGGATGGAGTAAATCAGTACATTAATCAGCTTAAGCCAGGTCAGCTGCCTGTTGAATATAAGATTCTAAATTATCGTCCGGAAGAATGGACAGCATACAAGTCTCTCCTCCTCCTCAAATACATGTCTGACATGCTAGTAGGGGACCGCGACTTGGAGTATACTAATCTCAGGAAGATTCTAGGTGCAGAAATGCTGGATAAGCTTTATCCTGATTTTCCACTGGATAATGATCCTGTAATTGAGTCGGAGCGGGTTTGGGATTTTTTGCCAATACCTGTTACCAAACCCGACAGCATCATTTTTCCAGATGATCTTTTGATATCAGATCCGCTTCCCCAGCCTGAGGAGGGGACCGGATCCAACAACTGGGCAGTATCAGGCAAAAAAACCAAAAACGGAAATCCAATTCTCGCTAACGATCCACATCTGAGTTTGAATCTGCCCTCGCTTTGGTACAGCATGCAACTGACCACTCCGACCCATTCTGTCAAGGGAGCTTCGCTTCCAGGGGCCTTGGGGATCATCTCTGGATTCAATGAAAATATCGCTTGGGGGGTGACCAATGCGACCAAAGACGCAAGGGATTGGTATAAAATTACTTTTCAGGATCCATCCAGAAAATCCTACAAATACGGAGATGAGTGGAGGCCTGCAGTATTCAGAATCGAAGAGATCAAAGTGAAAGGGGAGCAGACCTATCTGGACACCGTGGTGTATACTCATTATGGACCGGTAGTCTATGACCGCACATTCAAGAATGATCGTCAGGACGTAAATTTTGCGTTGAGATGGACTGTTCACGAAGGATCCAATGAGCAAAAGACTTTTATGCTCCTGAATCAGGCCAAAGGTTATGAGGATTACAATGCAGCATTGAACCATTATACCGCTCCTGCCCAAAACTTCGTGTTTGCATCCAAATCTGGAAATATTGCGATGCGGATACAGGGTAAATTTCCGCTCAAATGGAAGGAGCAAGGGAAGTTTTTCATGGATGGAGCAGATCCCCGTTTTGAATGGCAGGGATTCATTCCCAATGAACAGAACGCAGCGACTCTTAATCCTGAGCGAGGCTTTGTATCTTCCGCCAATCAGCATCCGGTAGATCCTTCCTATCCTTACTATGTATTTGATCATAGTTATGAGCATTACCGCAACAGAAGGTTAAATAAGCAGCTCCGGGAGATGGATAATATCACCGTGGAGGATATGAAAGCTCTGCAGTTTGATGATTATTATTTGCATGCAGCTGAAGCTTTGCCAGTGATGTTGAATCTGCTTGGCGATGCATACGAATCCAATGCAGAGGCAAAAAAGTATTTGACAGAATTGAAAAATTGGGACTTTTATGCAGATCCCAACCAGAAAGCTCCCACACTTTTTTATGTCTGGTGGGACAAAACTTATGGACACATCTGGAAAAGATGGTCAGAATTTGGCGTGCCTGTAGTGAGGCCGAACAACTTTCAGACAGTTCAACTCCTTTCAAACGAAGCCAAAGATCCTATTTTTGATTTAGAAGAAACCCCTGCTGTCGAAACAGCGGCTGATCATGTGAAGATTGGATTTGAAGCCATGCTCAAGTCAATAAATGAATGGGAGCAAAAGGAGGGAGATTACTCTTGGGCTAATTACAAACGGACCAGTATTCAGCATCTCGTTCCACAATTTGCGCCATTTTCTGTGACTAACATCTATACCGGTGGGGGTAGGGGGATTCTCAATGCAACGAGTGAAAGACACGGAGCCAGCTGGAGAATGGTAGTGGAGATGGGAGATGATATCACTGCTTTTGGAATCTATCCCGGAGGCCAGTCCGGAAATCCAGGAAGTAAATTTTACAGCAATTTTATACCGCTCTGGGCAAATGGCGAGTATCTGAATTTTAATCTGAGGAGCCAAGACCAATCAGAAGGTGTCCTTTTCCAAACCATTTTAAAGTAATCAAGATGAGATTTATACTATTTATATTATTAGTCATAGGCATCGTTGTATTCATCAATCCGTTTTTTCCCTATTGGCTTGTTATGATTGTGATTGGTGCCGCCGCCGCTTTGTTAGGCTTGAGCAGTATCCAGGGATTTTTGGCAGGAGGATTGGGAATGGGCCTGGCCTGGTTGGGGCAGTCTTTATTTATCAGCATGACGACTGGTAGTTCTCTGCCCAATAAAATTGGCGAGTTGATGGGGCTGGGATCTGGTATGACAGTGGCGGGAGTGACCGCAATCATTGGATTTTTATTGGGAAGTTTTAGTGGATTATCCGGAAGTCTGCTTCGGAATTTATTCCGGACTAAACCGAATAATGTCTACCGGGGCTAAACATTAGTCGCGAATCCGAAAAAAAGATTCTTAAAGCGCAAAAGAGCTGATTTTGTTTTAGCGTTTCACTGAAATGAGTACCTTTGTTACTCACTATGGCAGTGAGTTTTTATGCTTGAATCCTTGATTACCTCAAAGACTCGTTTGAGGTTGCTAGTTAAGTTTTTTGTGAATTCAAAAACTCAAAGTCACCTAAGAGGATTGGCTGAGGAGTTTGGAGAATCGACCAATGCAGTGCGCAAGGAATTGAATAACCTTACTCATGCGGGGATTTTGATTCGTAAAAATGATAAAAACAAGATTTCTTATCAGGCAAATATCACTCATCCCTTTTTTTCAAATATTCAGGAAATCATCCGCAAGTATTTAGGATTGGATCAATTGCTGGAGCAAATCCTGGGTCGAATGGGGGAGGTAAGTCAGGTGGTATTGGTTGGAGATATGGCAATGGGTATTGATTCGGGTATAATTGAAGTGGTAATAACCGGCGGAGAACTAAATGAGAGCTATATCTCTCATCTCTCAGATAAAATAGAAAAAATGATCGAACGTCAGGTTGTTTTCGCATTACAAAAAGAACCTTTTGCATCAGCAGGCTTGATTTTATTCGAAAAAAAATAGAGCCGGATTAAAGCTTTTAATTACCCATTGAATAAGCACTTTTGTGACTGAAAGGGCGAAGCTGTATCAATACTGTGTGATTATTAAATAAAAGTGAGAAATTAGGCGCGGGATTTTTCAAACTAACCCTTATTGAAACTGAAATTGCAAAAATTGAAAAATATAAATTTATTGAAAACCGGTCTTAGATTAATTTTAGCTGCTTTTTGTGTATTAATAGTCATTTCACTTCAGGCACAGAGTCTCTCAGATATCCAGAATCTCAAAGTAGATGATCTTTCTGATTCTCAGATCGAGCAATTGATCAAACGGGCCGAAGCCAACGGCTTGACTCCAAATCAATTGGAAAATCTAGCCAGAGAGCGTGGTATGCCTGCTTCAGAAGCAGCTAAACTCCGGGAACGAATCAGTTCGCTGCAGGGATCTCTTGGAAATAAACCCGGAGAGCTCAGGACTGGACCGGATGGCACTAGGTCTTATACTGATGAACAAGGCATTAATATGTTTGACTCCATTAGGAGAGCCGATCCTTACTATGATTTGACTCCTAAGCAGAAAAAGATTTTTGGTTTCAAACTATTTCATAATCGAGAGCTGAATTTCAGTCCCAGTCTCAATTTGCCTACCCCTGAATCGTATGTCGTCGGACCCGGAGATCAGCTTTTGATAGATGTCTACGGTGCTTCGCAGCAAGCTTATGATCTGACAGTGACTCCTGAGGGAAGGATTTTTGTGCCAAATGTGGGTCCCGTTCAAGTAGGAGGAGCCACGATTGGAGCAGCCTTGGCACGCCTGAAATCCAGTATGAGCCGAATATACTCAGGAATGTCAGGTCCAAATCCCAACACTTTCCTACAAGTCAGATTGGGAAATATCCGATCAATCAAAGTTTCCATGGTGGGGGAATTGACCAAACCCGGAACCTATGTTTTGCCTTCTTTTGCTACGGTATTCAATGCGCTATATGCAGCTGGTGGTCCGAATGAAAATGGTGCGTTCAGAAATGTCCAGGTCTATAGGAACAACAGGCTGATCTCCACAGTCGATATTTATGATTTTTTATCCAAAGGAGATCAATCCTCTAATATCACACTTCAGGATAATGATGTGATCATCGTACCTCCCGTACAGGCCAGGGTGGAAATTGTAGGTCCAGTTAGAAGGGAGGGGCTATTTGAAGTCAAGCAAGGCGAGCATCTGGAAGATCTTTATGTTTTCACTGCAGGTTTTTCGAGTCAGGCCTATACCGACCGAGTCACGGTCCGAAGAATTCTCAATAATCAACGGAAAGTTATTGATGTGCCTTCCGATCAGTTTAATACGTTCGAACTTCGGGACGGGGATGAGATTCTTATTGGTGAGGTTCTAGATCGATTTTCAAACCGGGTTCAGGTGACCGGGTCTGTCAATAGACCTGGTGAATATTCATTCGAGGATGGGGATCTTACGGTCAAAGGCTTGGTAGAAAAGGCTCAGGGATTAAAACCGGAGGCTTTTGTAAATCGAGCTACCCTCTACCGGACCAGTGATGATTTGACTTTGGCTGCCGAATCGCTTGATCTTAAGGGAATACTTGATGGAACAAGACCGGACATCACTTTGAAAAATGAGGACTTGCTATTTATTCCAAGTAGATATGATATTCAGGAAGCCTATTATGTAAAAATATCAGGAGAAGTAGGTGCACCCGGAACATATCCTTATGCAGCCGATATGACAGTAGGAGACCTGATTCTACGTGCTGGGGGATTGCTTGAATCTGCCACCAATTCTTCTATTGAGATAGCCCGCCGTGTCAGGGATGCAAATTCAGGCAAATTGGCTGAAATATCCACTTTGACTATCGATTCCAATTTGGAGCTTTCCGAAGGGGAAAAATTGGAAAAGCTGCGAGCCTTCGACCACGTATTCATCAGAAGAAGTCCGGGCTTCGAGCGAGAGCAGATCGTCAAGGTGACGGGTGAAGTGGTCTACCCTGGGGACTTTGCCATGGCCAATGCCAATGAGCGTATTTCTGATGTAATAAACCGGGCAGGTGGTCTTTCTCCATTTGCCTATCCCAAAGGGGCTTCTTTGATCCGCAGGACTGCCTATTACAAGGATTTGACCCCCGAGGAGATGAGTGAGGCGATGATGAAAGAAATCAGGGATAATCTTGATCCAAAGAAAAACAGGAATCAAAACGAAGCTGAGGCAATACTATACCAGCGATTAAACCAGCGATTGGAAACCATTGAGGAAGAACGAAAAAAAGTGGAGCGGGATAAAGTCCGTGAAAACATATTCCAGTTTGACTCTGATCGAGACTCACTCAAAAGAGATTCTGCACTATATCAAATCAGATATAAGGAGAAAGACATGATCGGAATTGACTTGGAATATATTTTGAAAAATCCCGGTTCAGAGGCTGATTTGATTCTATTTGAAGGAGATGTGATTCAGATTCCGAAACAACTTCAAACAGTCAGAATGGTAGGCGAAGTTTTACTTCCAACTACAGCTCGATACATTCCTTCTATGGGTTTACGATCATATATTTCAAAAGCCGGAGGGTTTACTGAAAACGCGAGAAGGTCTAAATCCTATGTGATTTACGCCAATGGTGATGCAAAACGGACACACAGTTTGCTTGGCCTGAAGTTTTATCCAAAACTTGAACCAGGGGCAGAGATAATAGTTCCTCAAAAGCCTGAAAGACCTCCAATTGGTCCTCAACAATGGGTCGCTATTGGGACGGGTTTAGCTACTTTCGGTTTGGTTGTGGTTCAAATCTTCAACTTTTTGAATACTCCTTAATTTTTCCTGAAATGAGAAAAAGTGTAAAAGAAGTTTTTGAAAAGGATCAGGTAAGTGTTTTAGAGATAGGTTTCCTTTTCATCCAGAGAAAAAGATTCCTACTGACCTGTGTGGCGATAACTCTATTTCTTGGAATAGTATATCATTTTTCCGCAACCAAGGAATATGAATCTGTTTCTGCGAAGCTTTCAGAAATCGAAGATAATAACCTTGGGGGAATGGGTCAATTGTCAGATTTAGCTGGTTTGACAGGAGTGGCAATTCCAGGAGGAGGGACTGAATTTGATCAATATGGTAATTAATCAAAATAAGAAATTTAAAATTC
>CAZFSC010000038.1:0-25763 GCA_964521585.1 uncultured Limnohabitans sp. | reverse complement strand
TACTGGAATATTCATTCGTTCAATAGCTGAAGTAGTTATTTGTTTACATAAGGCAAAAAGAAGAGCTTATATGACTGATCAAGAATTTGATAAATATTATCAAGAATCATTTAATCTAATGAATATGACTATTGGATATAAAAGCAAAATCAAATAATAGAATAAAAACAACCATAGAAATTAAATAACAACTAAAGTAAAAACTGGGAGTAGGATTTTTCTTCCCACTTCCATCTTCCATCTTCAAACTCATCATTATGCAAAACATCATCAAAACAGTAAATCTCAGAAAAATGTATTCCACCGAAGAGGTGGAGACCACCGCTTTGGACAGCATCCAAATCGAGATCAAGAAGGGGGAATTTGTCGCTATCATGGGGCCTTCAGGATGCGGTAAATCTACGCTCCTGAATATCCTTGGATTATTGGATAATCCGGATGGGGGTGAATATTATTTCATCGATAATGAAGTTGCCAAATTTTCCGAGCGTCAGCGCTCTTCCTTGAGAAAAGGAAATATTGGCTTCGTATTCCAAAGCTTCAACTTGATTGACGAGTTGACGGTATTCGAAAATGTGGAACTCCCGCTTTTGTATCTCAAAATTGCTTCTGACGAACGTAAAAAACGAGTGGAGGAAGTGTTGACTCGAATGAATATCATGCACCGTAGAAATCACTTCCCACAGCAGCTTTCAGGTGGTCAGCAGCAGCGTGTGGCTATCGCCAGAGCCATTGTAGCAAAACCTTCAGTAATTCTTGCCGATGAGCCTACGGGTAACTTGGATTCAACCAATGGCGAAGAGGTGATGCGTTTGTTGGAAGAGCTCAATAATGAAGGAACTACGATCGTGATGGTAACCCACTCTCCACACGATGCAAACTATGCTCACCGAATCATCAATCTATTTGACGGTAAAGTCGTGACTGAGAATATCCGGGAGCAGTTTCATGTTTAAAATTGCCTTCTAATTGTTGTTGGATGGTCTCAAGATCATCCAACAGCTTTTATTTGAGATATTCTTATTCCAACTTTTAACTCCAATCATGTTCAGATACCATATACGTCTCTCCATTCGAAATTTCCAGAAGCATAAAAGCACTTTTTGCATCAATCTCTTCGGAATGGCAATTGGACTGACTACGGTATTGTTAATTACTTCTTGGGTAAAAAATGAATGGACAGTTATAGGGGATCACGAGCAGATTGACAGGATCTATCAAGTGATGACCAATCACGATAATGCCTCAGGGATCACCACGATTCCGGTTACTCCAGGACAAATGGCAGAGGCCATGAGTGCTGAATATCCCCAAATCGAACTCGCTTCAGGAGCTTCTCCGCATATTACCGGAATGAGTTTTGCCACCGGAGATTCCAAAAGCAAGGCTGATGGGTTTTTTGTAGATCAGGAATTTTTGGAGATTTTTTCTATATCGTTTCTGGCTGGAAATCCCAAGACTGCCCTTGAGGATCTAAACTCAGTCGTCATTAGCGAAACCTTGGCAACCCATCTTTTTGGAAGTCCAAACAATGCGATTGGAAAATCCCTGAAATGGCAAGTATTCAACTTCACTAATGAAGTAGAGGTGAAAGGTGTTTTTCGGGATGTTACTAAAGATAAATTTTTAGATAAGACTGATTACCTGTTGAATTTCAAGTTTTTCCAAAATATGCTGGGCGAGGGAATGCACTGGGATAATTTTAATGCCGGAACTTTTCTTTTGCTGCATGAGGGCACTGATATTTCTTCATTTAATGAATCAATCTCAGGTTTTATTAAGGATAAAAAGTCGGAAAGTAATGTCACGGCTTTTGTACAAAAATATGCGGATACCTACCTCTACAACACTTATGAGGAGGGAAAGGTAGCAGGTGGAAGAATCAGTTATATCTGGATATTTTCTGCTATTGCCCTGTTTATTCTGCTGATTGCATGCATCAATTTCATGAATCTGAGTACTGCCAGAGCCATGAGCCGGGTGAAAGAAATCGGAGTCAAAAAAACCATGGGGGCTAATCGAATCGGGCTTTTCAATCAGTTCATGACGGAGTCATTCCTTCTCGTATTTTTTGCTCTTGTTCTTGCCGTTTTGGGAGCCTATTTGTTGAAGCCATTTTTCAACGAACTTACCTCCATTAACTTAGGGTTTTATTTTGGACTTTATGAAATTGTTTTGTTGTTGGGAGTCTGGATTCTGACAGGGGTACTGGCTGGAATTTATCCGGCCATTTACCTTTCGAAGTTTCGACCCATGGAGGTCCTCCGATCCAATCTGAAAGGAAGCTTTGGAGAATTGCTTGCAAGGAAAGGGCTGGTTGTTTTCCAATTTGGAATTTCTCTTTTATTGATTATCGGAATCTTGGTGATTTCCAGACAAATGTCTTTTATCCAAAATCAGAATTTGGGTTACAATCAATCCCAACTTTTGCAAATCAGTTCAACGGATTTTGAAACTGACCAAGTCCGCATCTTTCTCGAAGAAGCTAAGCAAATTCCAGGAGTGGAAAACGCCTCCAGTCTTTCCCATCCCTTGGTAGGTCTTTCGAGCTCTACGATTGGCCTGACCTGGGAAGGAAAAAGCGAGGCCGAACAGGTTAAATTTGAAAATGTCACGGTTAATATGGGTTTGATCGAAACCATGGGGTTTGAATTGTTGGTAGGAAGGACTTTTTCCCCTGAGTTTGGGGAGGAGCAGTCTAAGATTATTCTGAATGAAACTGCGGTAAAGACAATTGGTTTTGATGATCCCCTGGGTCAGATCGTCAATTTATGGGGAAAGGATATGGAAGTGATTGGAGTGATTAGGGACTTTAATTTTGAATCGCTGCGTGAAAAGGTTAAGCCCACCTTCCTCAAATATGATCCCAAGTTTGCACACAAAATTATGGTAAGAATTTCTCCTGAAAATCAAGACCGTACCATTGCCGAGCTCTCGGATTTGTATCAGAATCAGTCAGGTAAGGCGATTGACTATACCTTTATGGATGAAGATTTTCAGACCCTCTATGAATCTGAAAAGCGAATTTCCAGTCTTGCTAAAT
Organism: uncultured Limnohabitans sp.; assembly: GCA_964521585.1. Lineage (GTDB taxonomy): Bacteria > Bacteroidota > Bacteroidia > Cytophagales > Cyclobacteriaceae > Algoriphagus. The sequence continues at coordinate 22,720 of CAZFSC010000038.1, read as the reverse complement.
ATTTTGGGGTGATCGCTATTTTTCTTTCCTGTTTGGGTTTGTTTGGACTGGCGGCTTTCACTGCAGAAAAACGTAAAAAAGAAATTGGAGTACGCAAAGTGCTGGGTGCCTCAGTGACAGGAATTCTGGCGATGGTTTCCAAAGACTTTCTTCAGTTGATTCTAATCGCGATCATATTGACAGTTCCATTGGGGTATTACCTGGCGGATTCCTGGTTGGACGATTATGCATATCAGTCAGAATTGACTTGGTGGATATTCGCAGGTTCTGGAATACTTTTAATTGTCATAGCTATGCTGACAGTAGGTTATCAGGCCTATAAAGCTGCCAGCTCCAATCCAGTGAAATCACTTCAGAATGATTGAGATTGTTTTCGTTCGGAATCGAACAAATTTGTTCGGAACAGGAAATTACGAAAATCTGAAATAGGCCAAATTTGCCAGATTTATCCCCTTTTCAATGGCATCAATTCTGACTGATTGCTGCCAAATAGGAATCAGTATAATTATTCTCATTACGTATGATCAAAAATTATTTTAAAATCGCCCTACGAGGGATTGCCAAGCATAAGCTGACTTTCTTCATCAATACGCTAGGTCTTTCTTTGGGACTTTGGGCGGTAATCCTAATCGGTCTATGGATCAAAAGTGAATTTCAGGTAGGCCGGGGGCTTCCTGAAATGGAAAGGGTCTATCAGGTGATGGAGCATCAGTCTTATGGTCCGGAGACTTTTACCTTTACTTCCACGCCTGGGATATTGGCTGAGTCTATGAAGGAAAATCTCGCGGAGGTAGAAAAGGCAGCAACTTTTTCCTGGCCCGAACAAAATCTCTTTGTCAACGGAGAGAACAGAATTAAGCTGAATGGATTCTACGCCGGAGCTGATTACCTGCAGATTTTACAGTTTCCCTTTATTCACGGCAATAAAGAAAAGGCACTCTCAGACAAATCGCATATTGTTCTGACTGAGTCAGCTGCAATCAAACTTTTTGGGACCTCATCGGCAGTGGGTGAATCGGTGGAGTTGGTTTCGAATGAAGGCAAAGAACTCTACATCGTTCAAGGTGTCCTGGCTGATTTGGGACCGACCGTACAAGAAAAGTTTGAATACATCCTTCCTTACCAAGTGATGTTTGACAAGCCTTACAATAGCTGGTTGAAATATTGGGGCAATAACGGTCCGAATACCGTGGTTAAACTCCATGAAGGAACAGATGCAGAAGCATTTTCAGCCTCTATAAAGGACTTTATTTTAAATCAAAGAAAGGCGCAAAATGAGGAGAGCAATGTTTCATTGTTCATTTATCCAGTGACAGACATGTATCTGCATGGCTCTTGGAAAGATGGGGTTATCCAAGAGGGCAGAATCAAAACAGTGAAGTTGTTTGCCATGATTGGATTTTTTATCCTGATCATTGCCTGCATCAATTTTATGAACCTTTCCACTGCCAAATCCCAAAAACGGGCCAAGGAAGTGGGAGTACGAAAAGTCGCCGGTGCAGAAAAGTCATCCCTGATCTACCAGTTCTTGACGGAATCTATTCTAGTCACCCTTTTCTCAGGTTTGTTGGCTTTAATTATGGTTCAGATTACCCTTCCGGTTTTCAATGATTTGACTGGAAAACAATTGTCAATTCCTGTTGCTGACGTCCTCTTTTGGCTGCAGTTTCTGGCCATATTACTCTTTACAGGCTTAGTGGCTGGAAGTTACCCTGCATTTTACCTTTCTGCTACCAAGGTAGTCTCAGTTTTCAAGAATCACCTGAAAGGCAGTAAGAATGTAGTCCTTGCCAGAAAAGGACTCGTTTTGTTCCAGTTTGTGCTTGCCACCGGACTTATTGTATCGACGGTTGTGATATTCAAACAGATTGATTATGCCCTGAATCAAAATCTGGGTTATGAAAAAGATCAATTGATTCAGGTTTCGTTGGAAGGGGACTTGTTTGAAAAATATGAGATTTTCAAATCCAAATTAGAGGCAAATCACAATATCGAATCCGTAACCCGGACGACTCACAATCTATTGGGAAGAAACAGTAATACAGGTGATATCAACTGGGAAGGCAAAGATCCCCAATTCACCGCATTGTTTGAGCGATTTTTGGTGGACTATGATTTCTTCGAGACGATGGGAATGAAACTGATCGAGGGGGAAGGATTCTCCAGAAATAAAGGTTCAGATTCCACGCAGGCTGTGATCATCAATAGGAAAGCGCTGGAAGTCATCACGCAGAATAATCCAGATCTAAGAACTATTTCCATTGGAGACGAAAGAAGAGAGGTTATTGGGGTGGTTGATGACTTCCACTTTCAGAGCTTTCGAGAATCAATGGCACCAGCGTTTGTGGTCCTGGACCCGACTTTTGCCGGCAATTCATTTATTCGGGTAAAACCAGAGCAGATGCAGGCCACTTTGGGCTTTATCCAATCAGTATATGAGGAACTCAACCCGACCTTCCCGTTTTCATACCAGTTTATGGATGAGAATTATGCTCGACTTTATCGGGATGATGTTCGTCTGCGGGATTTGGCCAAGTATTTCAGTATCCTGACGATTTTGATTTCCTGTTTGGGCTTGATGGGCTTATCTGCGCACGTAGCAGAACAAAAAACCAAAGAAATTGGGATCAGAAAGGTCCTTGGTGCTTCTACCTTCTCGATTTTGACAGTGATCAACAAGGAATTTATCGCTATTGTAACTATTTCAATTGTAATCGGATCTTGTCTCGCATTTTGGCAAATGCAAGATTGGTTGCAGGGATATGCTTATCGGATCGACTTCGAATGGTGGTTTATACCATTGGCTGCGCTGATAATTTTGGGAATTGCCTTAATGACGGTAATTACCCAATCCTTGAAAGCCGCAAGAAGCAATCCTGTGAAAGCAATCAAATCGGAATAGGAAATTTTAATAAGCCTCAAACTTAAATTTGAGGCTTTTTTAATTGGATTTTTTTAACAGATAGGTGCAACCTATTGCTTTGATTCCGCATCAAATAAATAAGTGATATGCTTTAAAGATTGCCTAATTCTTTTCCCAAAAAAAACCACACTATGATTAAGAACTATTTAAAAATCACTTTCAGAAATCTGGTCAAGAACAAGATTTATTCTGCCATCAATATCTTGGGACTAAGTCTTGGTATGGCTGCGAGTATCCTGATCATCATCTACATCGTGGATGAGTTGAGCTACGATAAGTTTCATCCTCAGGGAGAACTTATTTATCGGGTGGGAATGCAGGGGAAAATGAACGGAAATGAATTTAACATGGCGCTTTCGCCTGCCCCAATGGCCCAAGCACTGAAAGAGGAAGTTCCGGAGGTGGCTGATGCGATTCGGTTGGGAGCTTTCCGGACAATGCCAATCCGAATCGGCGAGGATAGCTTTACCGAGCCGGTTACGCTGATCGCAGAACCTCATTTTTTTGATTTTTTTGGATTTGAATTGCTTCAGGGGGATTCTAAAACTGCCTTGAAAGGTACCGACCGGGTGGTTTTGACGGAATCCACTGCAGCAAAATACTTTGGAGAGGCAGATCCGATAGGACAGATCATTTTGAGGGGATCTGATAAGAAGGCAACAGAAGTCACCGGTGTAGTAGCAGATCCCCCGCACAATTCTCATCTGGATTTTGAAATGATCCTATCCTCCGAAAGCTGGAACTACATGAAAGACCTCCAGTGGTCTTCCAACAATCTCTATACTTACTATCGAATTCATTCTGGATCGGATCCCCAAAAAGTAAAAACTGCGCTGGATGGTTTTATCGAAAAGTATTTCGGACCAGAGATCGAGCAATACTTAGGAGTTTCGATGAAAGCCTTTTTGGAGCAGGGAAATCAATTTGGCTATCTGATTCAGCCTATTCAGGACATCCATCTTTATTCCGAATTGGATGAGGAGATCAAACCGGCCGGAAGTATCCAATACCTGTATATATTCGGGGCCATCGCCCTGTTTATTATCGTGATTGCTTGCATCAATTTTATGAATCTTTCTACGGCCAGATCTGCTAATAGGGCCAAAGAAGTCGGTGTAAGGAAATCTGTTGGAGCAGGAAAAGGTAGATTGATCAGTCAGTTTCTTTCCGAATCAATGGTGTATAGCTTCATTTCAGGGTTTATCGCCCTTATCCTGATTGTGTTGGCTTTGCATCCTTTTAATCAACTCTCAGGCAAGGATTTGGGTTTGAAGCTCTTTGCAGACCCCATGATTTTATTGGCTTTTCTGGGATTTATGATTTTGATAGGTTTAATGGCGGGTTCATATCCTGCATTTTACTTGACTTCATTTTCTCCTGCTTCCGTATTAAAGGGCAAAATCCGGAGTGGTGTGAAGCGCTCGGGTTTCAGAAACAGTCTGGTTGTTTTTCAGTTTTTCGTATCCATATCACTCATTGTGAGTAGTATGGTGGTGTATAAGCAGCTGAATTACATGCAGGAAAAGAATCTTGGTTTCGAAAAGGAAAATGTGATCAACCTGCTTCATACCCGATCGCTTGGATCCAATTCAGAAGCATTTAGACAGGAATTGCTCTCCAACAGTGGCTTTACTGCCGTAAGCTTTGCCAACAGTTTGCCACCTAATATCGACTGGAACTCTGTCTTTAAGACCTCTGATACCAATCAGGATTTTCTCTGTAATCTCAATTTTGTGGATCATGAGCACCTCGAGACCATGGGCTACAAAATGGTGCATGGCAGATTTTTTTCCAAAGATTATCCCAGCGATACCGGAGCTATCGTGCTCAATGAAAGTGCATTTAAACAAATGGGATGGACTAAACTGGATGGTACCCAGCGTCTGGGAGGATTCTGGAATGTTAATTCAGAGCCAGTAGAGCGTGAAGTAATTGGAGTCATTCAGGATTTTAATTTTGAAAGTTTGAGAACAGCGGTGAGGCCGTTGATCATGACTTTGGGGCCGGTTCCAAACAATGAAGTTGCTATTCGGATAGGCCCGGGAAATATAAACGAGAAGTTAGCCCTTTTAGAAAAAACCTGGAAAAAGCATGCCGATGGAGCAGCTTTTGAATACTCCTTTGTCGATGCCAATTTTGACGCACTCTTCCAATCGGAACAGAAGATGGGAAATATTATTTTGGTATTTACTGTCTTGGCAATCAGCATTGCCTGTCTCGGATTGTTTGGATTGGCGACGTTCACCACCGAGCAACGGTCCAAAGAGATTAGCATCCGCAAAGCGCTAGGGGCATCCATGTCGAATCTCATCACAATCCTCAGTAAGGATTTTACACTTCTGGTACTGATCGCATTCGTCATTGCCGGACCTTTGTCCTATTACTTCATGACCACTTATTGGCTTCAGAATTTTGCTTATCGAGTAGAAGTGGACCTGATTTTAATTGTAATTGCCGGCATTATTTCAATTTCAATTGCCTGGCTGACGGTTAGTTACCAAAGTTTTAAAACAGCTGCCAATAATCCGGTGGATTATCTGAAAAATGAATAGCAAAAATTTAGAAGCGCTTCTTCCTTTTTGGCTGTGGTGAAAGCTTCATTTGAAAGCTATAACCTTCATAATCATCATGTTTAAACCGTCCGCTTGCGGTCAAATTCGTTTCCCTTCGGACACTAGGTGAACAGGAAAGGCCGTCAATTGGCTTCAATTGCCTTTTTCTCGCTTGGCACAATCTCTGAATCTTTAATTATCTGCAAACTATAAATCAACTTTCATTATGAAAACTTCCAAAATATTCGCTTTAATATTTGCCTTATTCCTGATGGGCTCTGCTACAATGGCTCAGAATAGTGTGACTCGGACCCCTGGTAATTTCACTTCTATTGAAGCCGGTGGCAGCTTCGATGTGTATATTTCTTTAGGGTCTAAGGATGAAGTTCGTTTGGAATCCAATAATTTTTCTTTGGATAAAGTCCTTACTGAAGTCGAAGATGATAGACTCAAAATCAAACTTGTCAAAGGCAATCATCACAATGTCGATGTGAAAGTTTACGTGACAGTACGTGAACTTTATTCTGTAGGTGGTTCTGGTAGCGGCAATATCTATCTGCAATCCGATATTAAAGCTGATAAGTTTTCTTTGGGAGTTTCAGGCTCCGGCGTAATCAAGACCAAAACAATCCACACGGGAAAACTCGCGATTGGAATAAGTGGGTCCGGTGATATTTTTATCGAGGGCGGTTACGCCGAAGAAGCGAACATTGGACAGTCCGGATCTGGAGAATTGGATGCGCTGTCATTGGATGCGGATCGGGTGAAGGTAGCGAAGTCCGGTTCAGGCACTACAGCTATTGGAGCCAAAGAAAGACTTTCGGTAGCTTCTTCAGGATCTGGAAATGTTTATTACCGGGGAAATCCATCTGATAAGAGTATCTCAAGCTCCGGTTCTTCCAGAGTAATTCAGAAACAATGAGTAAGTTATAAGTGACCTGTGCCGACAAAGAGTCTTTGTCGGCACTTTTAAGTTTAGAATACGAAGACAGGGAAGACAGGAATAAGTATATCAATCAAAGGAATCCAAATCCAAGAAATATGTTTAAAAACTACCTGAAGATCGCCTATCGAAATCTGCTCAAGAATAAAGTCTATTCTTCGATCAATATTTTCGGATTGACCCTTGGCTTTGTGTGTTGTATTCTGATCTTACTTTTTGTCAGGGACGAACTCTCTTATGATAAATTCATCCCCAATCACGAAAGGATATACCGGGTGGCCTTAGAAAGAATCTACCCGGATCACTCCAGCTATTATGCGATTATTCCCGATAGTTATGCTGAGGTCATCGCAGAGGAAATCAAAGGAGTAGAAGAATCAGTCCGCCTGTTTGAATTCGGGGATACCAATGTCGTGGAGGTGGGAGACCAGAAATTTGAAGAAAGAAACATAATTGCCGCAGATTCCAATTTTTACCGTGTCTTTGATTTTGAGATTTTACTAGGCGATGCAAATTCTGCTTTAAATCAGCCCAATACCGTTGTTCTTACTTCAGCGACCGCAAAAAGATTGTTTCCCGGAGAAAATGTGATAGGCCAAACAATCAAATTTTTTGGACAGGACTATGCGGTGTCTGCTGTCATGGAAAATCTTCCGGGAAACTCCCACCTGGAATTTGACTATATTTTTTCAGCTGTATCTTTTCCCAATCTAGCACAGGAGAATTTCACTGGATTTTCGGCCTTGACTTATTTGAAATTGAGCCAGGAGATAGATCCGCTAAGCGTGGAAAATCAGATTCCCAGCTTGGTGGAGAAATATGCGGCAGGACAAATCGAGCGTGATCTTGGGGTTTCTTTTGCAGACTATAAGAAGGCCGGAAATGGTTACCGCTACTTTCTTCAGCCACTTGCCTCGATCCATTTGCATTCAAATTTGCAATCTGAAATGAAGGCTAATGGAAATGCACTGTACGTCTATATTTTTATTTCTATTGCCATTTTTATTCTCGTGTTGGCCTGTATCAATTTCATCAATCTGGCCACGGCGAGATCTGCAGACCGCGCCAAAGAGGTTGGTGTAAGGAAAGCGATGGGATCCAGGCGAAATCAGATTGTAATCCAGTTTTTGATGGAAGCGATGCTGTTGACTTTTATCAGTCTGGCTATCGGGATTGTCTTGGTCAGTTTTGCACTTCCTTTTTTTAATCAGCTTGCAGAAAAGTCCCTTACAATAGACCTTAATGCCATATTCATAGCATTTCCTGTTTTGGTCGTATTTGGAATTCTGATCGGGATTTTAGCAGGTTATTATCCTGCATTTCACCTTTCCAACCTGAATACCATCAGTATTCTAAAGGGGAAGCTCCAAGTCAGTGGAGGTAAAAACTGGCTTCGAAATGGATTGGTTGTTTTTCAGTTTGTCATTGCCATTATTCTTATCTCAGGAACGCTGATTATCAATAAACAAATCAACTTCATCCAATCCACCAGTTTGGGATTTGAGAAGGAGAATGTGATTCTTATCGATCGATACGGAAATCAGGAAAATCGGGAGGTCATCCGGGAGGAGATTGAGCGTTTTTCAGAAGTCATTGCCGTAGGTACATCCAGTTCCCTGCCTGGAAAAAGAACATTTGGAGCACAGTTTACCACCCCCGGGGACCAGCGGGTATTGACTACGAAAAGTTTTTCAGCTGATGCGGAATTTTTTAAAACCTTAGGTATAGAAGCCTCGGAAGGAAGGTTGTTTCAAGAAGAATTTGAAGACTCTCTTTCAATTGTTTTGAATAAGGAAGCCGTAAAAGTGATTTTCGGAGATGCCAATCCCTTAGGGAAAAAACTTTACAATACTGCTTTTAATCAGGATAAGCCCAGTGAATTGACCGTCATCGGTGTGGTGGATAATTTCAATTTTGAATCTCTACATTCCAGTGTGACGCCCCTGGCTATTTTCAATATGCGAAATGGGAATGGCTTTGCCGCTTTCTTGACTGTACGCTATGCAGGAGCAGATCAGCAGGCCATATTGCAAAAGGTAGAAACTACCTGGTCCGAGCTTTCAGATGGGAGCCCATTGGCCTATTCTTTTCTGAATGCAGACTTGGCTGAGCTTTACAGCAAAGAGCGAGTCTCAGGTCAGATTTTAGGTGTTTTTTCTATGCTTGCAATATTGATTGCCTGCATCGGATTGTTTGGATTGGCTGCGTATACTGCATTTTTGAGAACCAAGGAGATCGGGGTTAGAAAAGTTCTGGGTGCTTCTACGGCTAGCATTGTTTACCTCCTCACCTTGAATTTTACCAAGCTGGTAGGCATAGCTTTTCTAATTGCAGTTCCTCTGGCCTGGTATGCAATGGATTCCTGGCTGCAGTCATTCGCTTTCCGTACTCCTTTGGACCCAATGTTTTTTCTGTTCGCTGGAGGCATTACCCTGCTTATTGCTTTGCTGACAGTCAGCTATCAGGCGGTCAGTGCTGCCATCGTAAACCCCGTTAAAAGTTTGAAATCCGAATAAAACCCCTAGCAAAAGCCATGTTCAAAAACTACTTTAAAATCGTTCTGAGAAATGCAAAAAAGCATCCCATGTATGTCTTTATCAACTTGTTTGGTTTGGCAATCGGGATGGCTGTCAGCATTGTAATCTTACTTTTCGTACAGTTTGAGCTTAGCTATGACAAGCATTATCCGGATGCTGATCGCATTTATAGGGTGTCCCGCGCGTGGTTCAATCAGGATGGGGAGGAGAGCTTGCATTTAGGGCATCTGGCTCCGCCGTTCGGTCCGCTGATCAAATCGGATTTTCCGGAAGAAGTGGAAGTTTCTGCCCGCCTTTTCAATTTTGATGCACTGATCAAATCCGGTTCAAATGCAATGGTAGAGGAGCGCTTTTTCTTTGCAGATCCTGAATCCTTTGATTTGTTTTCCTGGAAAATAATCGAGGGTGAAGGACAGGAAGCACTCAATCAAGCAGACGGGATCATCCTTTCAGAAAGTACGGCCCAGCGATATTTTGGAAATGAATCTGCTGTTGGAAAAGAGTTACAGGCGGAGTTGGCAGGGCAGGAGTTTACTTTTCAGGTCCGAGGTGTAATGGAAGACATGCCGGAAAACTCCCATTTTCATGTTGATTTTTTGGGCTCCATGATCCCGGTGGTTCAGTTTTATGGAGGGCAGGATGCCTTCATGACCAATTTTGGATCTAATAATTTTTCAACATTCGTCAAGTTGGCTGAGGGAGTGGATGGAAATGCATTTGAAGCAAAATTACCAACCTTGATTGATCGGCATATGGGCGAAAACCAGGCTGGGATTCCAGCGTCCAAGGGCACTCAGCTTTTCCTCTGGCCGATCGGGGATGTGCATCTGCATTCCAATTTAGCTTCGGAAATTGAGGCCAATGGCAATATGGATTATGTCTTGGTTTACCTGGCGGTTGCACTATTCATCTTATTGATTGCTTGTATCAATTTCATGAATTTATCTACTGCCAGATCCTCTTTGCGATCGATGGAAGTTGGGCTTCGCAAAGTAATGGGTGCTGATAAAAGTACTTTGATCCGTCAGTTTATGGGAGAATCTTTCGTGATGACGGTCTTTGCCATGATTCTGGCGATCATTTTGGTGTATCTGTTCTTGCCGGTATTTTCTGATTTTACTGATAAGAACCTAAGCCTCAACTTTATCCAAAATCCTGAGTACCTAATCGGAATTTTTGGATTGATTGTATTCGTGGGACTGATTGCAGGGAGTTATCCGGCTCTGTTCCTTTCCGGATTCATGCCAGCCAAAGTTTTGAAAGGAGCTTTCAAAGCAGGTAAGGGACACGAGAATTTCCGTGCAGTACTGGTGGTCGGACAGTTTGCCATTTCCGTGATTCTGATCGTGGCAGTCTTGGTAGTTGTCCGGCAGCTGGAATACATGCAAAATAAAGATTTAGGCTTTCAGAAGGAAGATTTGGTCGTTTTACCAAGCAGCGCAAATATCAATTCCAATTACCGGATTCTTAAAGACCGGCTGGAAAATCATCCGGGGATCCAGGAAGTCAGCCTCTCGAGTCGGGTTCCTTCCGGCAGATTATTGGATTCTCAGGGAACTACAGCAGAAGTAAACGGACAATTGACCCAGTTGAATGTCCGCATTGCTGATGTCCATGTTGCACATAACTTTTTGGATACCTATGGGATTCCCTTGGTTGCAGGACGGGATTTTGACTTTTTACGCGCCAGTGATTCCACGGAAGCTTTTGTTCTGAATGAATCCGCAATCCGAGCCATTGGTTGGTCAACTCCGGAAGAGGCAATCGGCAAACAGTTTTTATATGGAAACCGAAGAGGATATGTCACTGGGGTCATGCAGGATTTTCATTTCGAAAGCCTACACCAACCGATTGTTCCAATCGTCTTTATGATCTCACAGGATCGAAATAATCAAGTCAGTATTAAAATCGATGCAGCCCAGCGCGAGGAAGTGCTGGCTTACCTACAAGGTGAATGGGGACAATTGCGTCCTGACTATCCCTTTGAGCCCATTTTTGTGGACGAAGGATTCAACCGACAGTATGAAGCAGAGGCGAAAGTAAAAACCATATTTACCTTCTTTTCCGTTTTGGCGATTGTGATTTCTGTTTTGGGCTTATTGGGCTTGGTCACCTTTGCCACAGCGCAGCGCACCCGTGAAATCGGTATTCGGAAAGTAATGGGTGCAGAGACGGAAAATATTCTGGTTTTACTGGGCAAAGATTTCTTGAAACTGGTTTTGATCGGGTTTTTGATCGCGATCCCAATTTCTTGGTTCGGAATGAATTCCTGGCTTCAGGATTTCGCTTTCCATATTGGAATCAGCTGGACGATCTTCTTGGGTGCTGGTTTGATTGCAGGTGTTATTGCGGGCTTGACCGTCCTTTCACAATCTCTCAAAGCAGCCTGGGCCGATCCGGTGAAGAGCATCAAAAGTGAATAAAAGTTCTTTAAGTAATTCAGTTTACAGGGTGACTGGACAAGAGCAATTCAACATCTTTCTAGTTTGTGAAAAACGGGAGTAATATTAAAAATCAACTTAAATTTTCTATGATGAAAAATCTATCTGGAGTATTCATTTTATTTTTCGTTTTTGTATTTGAAGGCTGCACGATGAACAGTTCTTTTCAATACACTGGCGAACCTTATCTAAGTCAAACCTTCACAATCCAATCTCCCGGTCAACTCCATGTAGAAACTTCCGGTGCGGCGGTATCTGTATCAGGCACTAGCGGAAATGCAGTGAAAATCGACATGTATGTCAAGCACAAGGGCAAAGAAATAGAAACCGAGAGCGCTGAGGTCGAGGAACTTTTAGAGGATTATGAATTAGAATTCTTACAGGAAGGAAACGAAATTACCGTCAAAGCAAAAAGAAAAGGCAGCTGGGGTTGGGATTCCTCAAATAAGTTGAATTTGGCCTTCAAAATCTCAGTTCCTCATGACATGTCCACCTCCATCAAGTCCAGTGGAGGATCAATATCCCTGTCAGAAATAACGGGATTTCATGAAGTCAATACAAGCGGTGGAAGTATTAAAATTCTCAAAAGTGAAGGAGAACTCGAGACAAAAAGCTCGGGAGGTTCAATTCGTGTGGAAGAATTTAGGGGAGACGTTTCCCTACAGACCAGTGGTGGATCTGTGAAAGTGAGCCAATTGACCGGAGATCTTCAGATTAGTTCATCTGGTGGATCAGTCAATTTAGAAGAAATTGATGGAAGTATCAATGCAAATACCAGTGGCGGATCAATCAAAGCCCATTTGAATAATCTGGAGAAAAGCTTGGTCATGAAAAGCAGCGGTGGGAGCATAACAGCAACGTTACCGGAAGGATTGGGTCTGGACTTAAACCTCAGTGGTGGTCGTGTAAATTCAAACCTTAGCAACTTTAGCGGGGAGCAAAAAAAAGATAGAGTAGTAGGGAAAATCAACGGTGGAGGAATCCCTGTTACCATTCAAAGTTCGGGAGGAAGCATAAATCTGGACTTTGGTGGGAAATGATCCAATGATTGGGGCTTTGCTTGGGTAATTTGAATACATGTTGCGACTATGGCTAGGCGGTTTTAAAAAGATCTGGATTTGATAATCTGGCTTTTACTTGAGAGGGAAATTGTGATCTTATGAAAAACTTAAAATGAATTAGTCTGATTTAAATCCATTTATTCTGAAAACTTTCGATTCAAATAGTTCACCTTAAAAAAAGATAGAATATGAGTCATATTGCTATACCCATTCCTAACTTATCCGGAAAGCAGGATATTGAAATCCAGGTAATTATCAATAATGAGGTGCAATCACTTCATTACAAAGTGGAATTGTTTTATTGGGATGACTGCCATAATCCAAGCGGACATCGGGCGGACTGCATATCTGAAATGCTGGCCAATCACGATCCAAATTGGACGGTTTATTATATTGGAGCGCCTACAGATAAGTTTGTACCTATCACTTTTGTAGATCGGCAAAGTAAGGAATTGATGAAGATGAAAAGGGATTGATTACAAATGAAAATTAAGCAGGAAGGATAAAGAATCGGGAATCTGAAACCAGATCAGTATTATTCATTTTTTCTTCCTGATTATGTGGATTCTTTCCAGGGTTTAAATTTTGAATATTTTCTCATAAATCCAGAATTCAAACTCTGGATTTTTATTTTTTGGAGCCAGAAGTCCGAAAGGAGAAATCTTTACCTACCTCAATTTTTTTAGGTTCGATTTATTTGATATTGCCCGATGGCGAACAAAATTGTTCGGGGAAGAAATCTCAGTTTGCCAATAATACCTTGAATTTGATGAATTTGAAACTTTTTTGATGGCACAGTAATGGAAAATGCTAATTCGTCTAAAACAGATATTGGCAAGGAAATAATATCAATTTCCAGGAATTCGAAGCCTTTTATTTGATTAGAACTAAACCAACAAACCAACAATTTAATTTTCAACTTATGTGGATCAGTTATTTGAAAAGCGGATTTCGGAATCTCCTTAAACATCGCTCCTATACCTTGATCAATTTGATCGGTCTTTCAGTAGGGATAGCTGTGACGATTCTCTTGGTTTTTTACATTCAGTTTCATTTAAGTTTTGATTCTTTTCATCCTGGAAAGGACAATTTGTATCGTGTTCTTCGGGTTCAAAATGGGGATCAGGGAGAATTCAAATTCCCATCTCTGCCTTTAGTTCTGAAACCAATGCTGGAAGAAAACATGGGAGACCAGGTGGCTTACACCAATTTTGTCCCAAATAATTTCCTGGTGAAGCGGGAAAATGGCGATGGTTTCAATCAGTCTGTCACTTTGGTGAGCGACGATTTTTTTGAAATGTTCGGCTTTGATATGCTCCAAGGAGTATACCCATCCAGCGAGGCGATGAAGGGTGGGGTAGTATTATCCGAATCCACCGCAGTACGTTTTTTTGGCGAAGAAAATGCGATCGGTCAGGAGCTCCAGATCAGACTGACAGATCAATTGTTGAGCTTTGAGGTGATAGGAATCATCGAAAATACCCCTGCCAACTCAAGTTTGGAATATGAGATTCTGATGCATGATGCAAATCTGGAAATACTCTATCCGGAGGATATGAGGTCGCATTGGTATATGTCTTTTGGTGATGGTTATGCGAAATTAAAGGGGGGAATAACTCCTCAGGAATTTGATATCCAAACCAAGGATTTTGTCCGAAGATCCTTTCAGGATCCGAAGGAAGCTGATAATTATGGATTTACGCTTCAGGAGATTTCTGATATTCACCTGAATCCTGACATTCCTACTGGCCTTGCTTCAGTGATCAATCCTAGGATTCTATGGATTCTGGGAGGAATTTCGCTACTGATAATACTGATTGCCTGCATCAATTTTACCACGATGGCTGTGGGAAACTCCGCCAGCAGAGCCAAAGAAGTAGGTGTCAGAAAAACGATGGGAGCCGGATCGGGGCACCTTTTTGGACAGTTTATGGCTGAATCAGTGATCCTGACTTCCCTGGCAATGGTATTTGGACTGATCCTGGCCTTGTTGCTTCTGCCAGTTTTCAATACGTTGATGCATACGCAGCTGGAGATCACCTTCACTTTGGCCCAAACACTCATCTTTGTTTGCACCGGGATAGGCATTGCTTTGCTATCCGGATCGTATCCCTCACTTTTCCTGGCCTCTTTTCGACCTATACAGGTCCTGAAATCCAGTGTCAGTCTGAAGTTTGGTAAGCAAAATCTCAGAATGACCATGCTTGGATTTCAGTTCTTTATTTCCATGCTGTTGATCACTTGCACCATTGTAATGGTGAAGCAGATGAAAACTGTGGAAAATTACGATTTAGGTGCTGCAAGTTCTGATATTCTGCAGATCACGGTTCCACCACCAGCAGCCAACGGATTGGCAGATGCTATAACCAAGAGTTTTGATTATGCAGAACCTTTCAAAAATGAACTTAGAAAATTACCGGAAGTGACCGGAGTGACAATAGCTACAGCGATGTATGGTGATAATTCCTGGTTCAATGTGAGTTTCCGTGAAGACGAAACTAAGCCTGGAGTGGCCTTTCATCTCAATATCGTGGATGATGCCTACGTAGATTTTTTTGGATTGAATTTATTGGAAGGCAGGAATTTTTCGGCAGCCATTCCTTCAGACTTCCCGAACGCTTTTTTAATGAATGAAGAAATGAAAAAGGCCTTGAATTGGGAAGAGGTATTCGGTAAGAGCCTTCAAAGTGAAAAGGGATTTGGAGAAAACAGAGCGATAGGAGTGGTTGAAAATTTCCATTATGAAAGTCTGTATCAACCTGTCGAACCTGCAATCATGGTCATGCAGTCAGAGAATTTCTTTAGAGGGATGAGTTCATTGACCATGGAAGAACAGATGACTGGTAAGATTTTCGTCAAAATAAACAGTAGAGATAAAAATGCGACAGTATCGCATCTGGCAACTATCTGGAGGGAACTCTATGGATCTGATCCTTTCAATTATGAATACATTGAAGACCGGATTTCCAAGCAATACGAGCAGGCAAGTAGCCTGAGTACGCTGGTGACTATTGCGGCATTGGTCGCAATGATCATTGCCGGAATGGGTTTGTTTGCGATGGTTTCTCTAGCGATCAACAGTAGGTTGAAAGAAATCGGAATCCGAAGAGTCATGGGGGCAAGCACTGCAGAAATCTCTCTGCTTTTCAACAGGCAGTTTATCCGGATTACACTGATCGGGATTGCTATTTCCATCCCGGCGAGTTATTACCTGATGAATATCTGGCTAGAAGATTTTTCAGTAAAAACTTCAATCGGAGCTGGGGTCTTTTTGATAGCGCTGATGGTGGGAGTGGTTTTTTCTGTAGCAATAGTGAGTCTTGAAACCATAAAATCCGCCTGGGTAAATCCGACAAAATTGCTGAGAAATGAGTAGAGAATGAGTCTCCAGTGGATCAATTGATACGAAAATCCAATTTTAAAAATGAGAGTTTTAAATTAGAAATAAGATGCACTGACCAGAAAAATGGATTTTTCCTTCAACCAATTTCACCATGATTAAAAACTATCTGATAATCGCATTTAGAAATATCCAACGTAGCAAAGGATATGCTTTTATAAATATTGCCGGGCTTGGCATTGGCATGGCGGCCTCCATTTTGATTTTGATCTGGGTGCATTTTGAGACTTCAATTGATCGAAACTATGAGCATTCGGATCGCATCTTTGCGGTTTGGAGAAATTCTGAAATGCAGGGGGAAATTTTTACCTGGGATTATACTCCGGCCCCCTATGCTCCTGCACTCAAATCTCAATTTCCTGAAGTAGAAGAAGTCAGTCGGATTACTGAATGGGGCTCATACTTGCTCACGGTGGGGGAGAATAACTTTTACGAAGAAACCACTTTTGCAGACCCTGGATTTTTCAAAATATTCAATTTCGAGACATTGGAGGGAGATCCGATAGCTGCTTTGGAAGAAGCTGAAAGTATCATTTTGACGGAAAGAGTCGCTAGAAATCTTTTTGGCGAAGAATCTGCCATTGGAAAGACGGTCAAACTGGAAAAACAACTCGACTTGGAAGTCAAAGCAGTAATTAAAGATTTGCCTGCAAATACTAGTTTTTCGATTTCTGCATTTGTCCCATTCAAAAAGCTTGAACAAATGGGCTGGACAGATGAATCCTGGGGAAATAATTCCTATCGGACATTTGCCTTGCTTTCTGAAGGGAGCGCGGTAGAAGATTTTAATCAAAAATTTAAAGGCTTTACGGCAAAGAATAGTAAAGACCAAAGTATCTCAGACTTTTTGTTTCCCTTTGAGGACCTTCATCTGTATGGCAAATTTGAAAATGGAAAATCTGTTGGAGGAAAAATCGAATTGATTCGAATGTTTGGGGCGGTTTCCATCATAGTTTTATTGATCGCTGGGATCAATTTTGTGAATTTAAGCACTGCCCAAAGTGATAGAAGAGCCAAGGAAGTCGGAATTCGAAAACTTTCAGGAGCTGGTAAGAAAATGCTCATGGGTCAGTTTTTGGCAGAATCCACGCTGATTGCTTTTGCAGCATTTTGGTTTGCTCTTGTATTGGTGTCTCTGGCATTTCCCTGGTTCAAAGGATTGATAGGCCAGGAACTTGAAAACCCTTTAAGTCAACCTTTTTTCTGGTCGCTTTCAGCTTTGTATGTCTTGCTGATCGGGGTTTTAGCAGGAAGTTACCCCGCATTTTTGATGAGTTCTTTTCAGCCTACAAAAGCACTGAAGTCGCAATTAAACAATAACCAGAGGTTTGGGATCAGACCCAGAGAGGTGTTGGTGGTCTTTCAGTTTGCCGTTGTGGTAGTTTTGATTTCTTCGGTTTGGATAATTAGAGATCAGGTGCGGTTCGTACAGAATCGGGACCTTGGGATTAATCCCGATAATTTGATTTTCCATCCGATGACACAAGAGATCCGAAAAAACAAGGTGGCTTTGAGAAATGAGTTATTGACAATACCGGGGGTTTCTTCGGTTTCATACACTTTATCACCATTGACTGATATTCACAGCGATACCAATGAAATGAAATGGCAGGGAAAAGATCCGGATTTTAAGCCTGGGATTAGCCGCATGGGTATGGATGCAAACTTGGTCCAAACAGCCGGTTTGGAGCTACTGCAGGGAAGAGATATTGATATTTATACTTATCCCAATGATAGTCTTTCTGCAATTATCAATGAGCGGACGGCTGAAATTATGGGTTTTGAGGATCCCATAGGGCAAGTGATTCAGGATGATTCCTTTCAATTTACCGTGGTGGGTGTGGTTAAGGATTTTATCATGGAATCACCATTTGAGGAAGTAAAGCCTATTGTAGTTACCGGTCCCAAAAGAAACTTGAATTTTATTCATATCCGGTTTGAAGGAGGAGAAAATCTTAAATCTGTCCTTGATCAGGTTGCCTTGGTATTTGCCAAATTCAATCCTGATTCTCCATTCGAATATCGCTTTGTCGAGGAGGAGCATGCCCGGAAGTTCAAATCTCAGGAGCAAACAGCAAGTTTGACTACCGTTTTCACAGGCATTGCAGTGCTGATTTCCTGTATGGGGCTTTTTGGATTAGCGACTTTTATGGCTGAACGGAGAAAAAAAGAAATCTCTGTGCGAAAAGTGATGGGAGCAAGTTTGACAGGTATCGTTACATTGATTACTTCCGAATTCACAAAACTCGTAATCCTTTCAACGCTGATCGGAATTCCGGTGACTTGGTATTTCATGAGCGATTGGCTGAAGACATTTGATTATCACACGGATCTTGATTGGTTCATTTTCATTTGGACAGCTGGGATGACCTTGTTAATTGCCCTGCTGACCGTAAGTTTTCAGGCCATCAAAGCCGCCTTGGTCAATCCTGCAAAAACCTTGAAAAGTGAATAGGGGAGATTTAGAAATATGGATTCCTCCCAGCATTCCAAATTATATACAACAGACACTATAAACCGAAAGAAATGTTCAAGAACTACTTCAAAATTGCAATCAGAAACTTACTGAAAAATAAGCTTCACACCGGGATCAATTTAATCGGACTGTCATTGGGAATAGGTGTCAGTATTTTGATTTTATTTTTCGTGCAGCATGAAATCAGTTTTGACTCCTTCCATTCGGAATCCGATCAGATCTTCAGAATGAAGCGTTATGAGAAAATTGACGGCGAATTCCGGGATTCGTATTCTACACCTGCCATCACAGCACCAACGGTAAAAGCTGAATTTCCTGAGATTGAAAAAGTAACCAGAATGATCGCTGGTGGAGCGCAAGCTTATATAACCGATGAAAACACCGAATTCCAAACTTTCTTAATGGTCAGTGATTCCTTTCTGGATATTTTTGACTTTGAACTCATTCAGGGAGATAAAGCTAGTGTTTTGGCTGATAAATTTTCGGCTGTACTGACCGAGGAGGCCTCCAAGAAATATTTTGGCGAGGAAAATCCCATCGGAAAATCCATTCGATTAAAAATGGGTGACGATTTCCAAAACTATCAAGTCACCGGCCTCCTCAAATCTATTCCTTCCAATTCCAGTATTGACTTTGAAATTCTTTTGAGTGAAGAGAATTTAAGTTACTTCTATGATGAATCAGGTCTTTCAAGCTGGTTCAATATTTTTGGAGAAACCTATGTGAAACTCTCTGATGCCTCCCTAGAGACGAATGTCGAGCAAGGTATGGATGCGATGATGAAAAAAGTTCTGGGAGAAGATTATGTACAGGGCGATTATTATTTCACTCTGGAACCGATCAGAGGTATGCATCTCAGTAATGAGGATGGAGGCGGAATAGTTGAGGTCACTAACCCAAAACTCCTTTGGATTTTGGGTGGAATTGCTTTTCTGATCTTACTGATTGCAAGCATTAATTTTACTACCATGGCTATTGGCAAAGCTACTACACGGGCTAAAGAGGTAGGAGTGCGGAAAACGATGGGAGCTGAATTTCGACAACTGATCTTTCAATTTTTGACAGAGGCTTTTTTAACGACAATTTCTGCTTTGGTTTTGGGATTGCTATTGGCAGAATTATTACTTCCTGTGTTCAATACGCTCTTCGAGAAAGACTTGGTGCTCAGCTATGGACCGGTTCAGATCGGGATTTTGGTAGGCTTGATCTTACTGATTACCGCTTTGGCCGGAGCATATCCCTCGCTTTTCATGTCTAATCTTCGTCCGATCAAAGTTTTGAAAGGAAATCTCAGTATAAGCTTTGGAAAGCAGGGGTTGCGTAAAAGTCTGGTTGCTTTTCAATTCTTCATCTCCTTTGTCCTGATTGCCGCTACCTTGATCATGGTCAATCAAATGGATGCCATTCGAAATTATGACTTGGGATTCGATAAGGACATGCTGGTAATGGTGGAGGTGCCGGATTTTCCTTCTCAAAGTTTCGTGACTTCGGTAGAGGAAAGTTTCAAACAAGCGGAACTCTATCGTCAGGCATTGTTAGCCCAAACTGAGGTGGAATCGGCGGGGATTACTATCGCTACTTATGGAGATGATGCCTTTTGGAGCGTGGCATTTCCAAAAGAGGATGGCACCTTGTTCAACTATCGGATCAATTTTGTTGGCGGAGATTATGCTGAAACCTTGGGATTGGAAATCGTGGAAGGAAGGGATTTAAATGGATTGCCTGGAGCCGATTCTGCTGCTTTTCTGATCAATGAGACTTTTGCCCAAGCGATGAACTGGGATCAACCTACCAAGGAAATGCTGAGCCCCACCCGGTTTGCCCCTCATCAAATAGTGGGTGTGATCAAGGATTTTCACCATTCTTCGCTTTATAAGGAAATAGAGCCGGTGTTAATTGCCAAAAGCCCCAATATCGCTTTCAGTGGAATCAACAATCTGATGATTCAGTCATCGACCAATCCAAAGGTTATCGTAAAAGGTACCGGGAATGACTTTGAAGCCTTTAAGAAAGTATTGGAAAATGAGTGGAAAAAAACATTTCCCACAGAAACATTCAAGTTTCAGTTTATGGACGAAACTGTCGAGCAACAATATAAAGCGGATGAACGATTGGGGAAAATGGTCTTTTTGGCTTCAACAATTGCCATTCTGATTGCGGCGATGGGATTATTTGCCTTGGCTGCTTTAAGTATCTCCGGAAGGACAAAAGAAATTGGAATCAGAAAAGTCTTAGGGGCTTCAAACTGGAGTATCAGCTGGATGTTCAATAAAGAGTTTCTGATTATCACATTGGTAGGAGTTTTAATTGCATTACTTGTCAGCTGGTATTTAATGCAGAATTGGATTGAGCAATTCGCAGTAAAAGAGTGGCCGTCAATGATGAGTTTTACTTTATTGGCAATTGGTGGAATAGGATTCACGTTGCTGATCGTTTCCGCTCAGGCTTTCAAGGCCACTCTAATGAACCCAGTGGAAACTCTAAAAGATGAATGAGGAGATTTTGATTTAAACATAAATGTTAGGAATCTGAGAATACAGGAATGATCTGGAGCATCTTTAAATTCTCAAAGATGCCCCATTTTACTTCTCTTGATCTAAGCCTTTTGCGCAGCGAGATCATAGGTATGAACTGAAATAAAATTTTTTTCTTTCTCGAAAAAATCAATAAAGCCCCATTGGTGTAATTGATATTTTTTAATAAGTAAATTGAGCAGATATTGGAGTGAAAAGCTATATTGCAAAGCACCGAGCTTCTTTGATCCGTCGGCCAATTCAATTTCACTGACTCAATTCTAGGTATTTATCCTGCCATTGTCAGGTAATATAGATTCAGTGCTATCGAAAAAAGGGGATTGACAACTCATTAGAAAAATTTAGGAATCAAGAAATACAGTAAATACCAAAACACCAAAATGACTAAGAAAATCACCTTTATCGAGCGTCGGGATTTCATCAAGAAAACCGGCTTGGGTTTATTAGGATTGACACTTACACCTGCTGTCCTGGCTAAAGTAAAGGCAGGAGGCAGATTGCGAACTGCCCATATCGGCGTGGGAAATATGGGACTGGAAGACCTGAAAGCAATCTCCTCGCATGCCATGGTGGATGTGACTGCCCTCTGCGATGTGGACGTAAATAATCTGGCTGCTGCAGCAAAGCTTCACCCCAATGCCAAAACTTACGGTGACTACCGAACCATGCTCAAGGAAATGGAAGATGAGATTGACGCGGTGATCGTATCCACTCCTGATCATACCCATGCACCTGCGTCGATGATGGCAATGAAAATGGACAAGCCTGTTTATTGTCAGAAACCATTGACCCATCATGTGATTGAAGCAAGGAAGATGAAGGCTTTGGCCAAAAAGAAAAATCTGGTAACCCAGATGGGTATTCAGGTTCATTCTTTCTATGATTACAAATTAGCCACGTTGTTGATTCAGTCAGGAATCATTGGAAAAGTACATACAGTTCGCGCCTGGTCTCCCAAAAACTGGGGCTATGACGGCCCTGAGCCGATTGGAAGTGATCCGATTCCGGAAACTTTGGACTGGAATCTATGGCTGGGCACTTCTGCTGAGCGTCCCTATAAAGCCTTTGTATACCATCCTGGTAATTGGCGACAGTTGGTGGATTACGGATGTGGTACGTTGGGGGATATGGGAGTTCACATTTTTGATACGCCTTACAATGCGCTTCAATTGGACGTTCCGACCACGATTACCAATAATTGTCGGGAACCAAATGGCTTTGGATATCCTGTAAACAATACAGTGACATATGAATTTCCTCAGACTCCCTATACCACCGAAACCCTGAAATGGGTATGGTACGATGGACCAGGCGCACCACCTGAGCATGAGGATCTAATTTTGCCTAACGGCGATAAGCTACCTGAACAGGGAGCGATGTTTTTGGGAGAAAAGGGAAGGTTGTTGCTTCCCCATTTTCAAGAGTTGCCCCGAAAAATCGTCGATGGAAAGTACGTGGAAATGGACATTGAATCTTTCAATTTGGGTAAACCAGTGAAAGATTATGATTCGGAAAGTAAAAAGCATTACCATCAATTTGTAGATGCCTGTCTTGGAAAAGGAGAAACCACTGCGCCTTTTGATTATTCGGCTAGATTGACAGAAACCATTTTGTTAGGCGTGATTGCAGGTCGTTTTCCAAATGAAACATTACATTGGGATAGCAGAAAAGCTAAATTTGCAGAGAAAAAAGCAAATAAGTTTTTGAATGCCAAGTACCGCAAGTTCTGACATGGAATTACTTTAGGAATTAATAAATCGTCCGACAGCGAACAAAAATGTTCGGGAAAATAAGAGATTAAAATTCAAAAAAAGGCCTTTGAAGCTAATTCAAAGGCTTTTTTTATGGCATAA
>CAZFSC010000037.1:0-26031 GCA_964521585.1 uncultured Limnohabitans sp. | reverse complement strand
AGCCGATTTGAGCTATACAAGCGATCCGGTGGAGTTCGGGGTGCGGCAACGGGAACCAATCCGATGAAAGAGGCGAAGAAGAAGTGATAGTTCTTAAATGAGCCTTCCAAAAATATATTGACAAGGTTTGATTTTTAAAATAGACCGAGGAAGAAATCTTCCTCGGTTTTTTTCTGATCCAATTTTTGGCGACTTCCTTGTATTATTTAGCGGGTGGAAACGAATTTTAAAATTTTCAAACGCAAAAAAGAAAATGGAAAAACATCAACTTAGATTTCTGTTATTAATTATATTTTTGACCGCCCCTCATCTCGTCAAATCTCAGTTAAGACTCAGTTTGGAGTCTGGAGCGGGTTTTTCCCAATACAATGAAGTGCAAGTTCCCAATATGGCATCAAATTCCGGGACTCGCTTTTCCCTCCAGGATGACTTTAGTCCGCAGCCAACGGTATTCTTCCGACTAGAAATCAGCTATCTGATCAATCAGAAACATACGGTTGAGCTGACCGCGGCTCCTTTACAGATTGGGTATGAAGATTCCCAGCTTGGAGAAATTGATTTCGCAGGAACGTTTTTTACGGATGCAGGAATCCACGGAGAATATCGATTCAATACCTATCGGGCCAGCTACCGCTATCGAGTGGTGGATAAGGAAAAATGGATTCTAGATCTTGGTGCTACGGTTTTGATGCGGGATGCCCGCATTGCACTCCGACAGGACGAGCTACAGGCGCAGGATTCGGATTTGGGTTTTGTGCCACTCTTAAGCTTTAACCTTCATTACATTCCGAAAGATAAGCTCACTTTGCTCCTCAAAGGAGACGCTTTAGTCGGTCCTCAAGGAAGAGCAGAGGATATATTTGCTGGATTGCTGTATCCAATTTGGAAAGAGGGGCTGCGTTTCAAAGCGGGTTATCGCCTGATCGAAGGAGGAGCCGATGTGGATCAGGTCTACAATTTTGCCTTTATCCATTTTGCAAGTGTGGGCTTGGTGTATGATTTCCCCATATGATGGAGTTTTAGGATTTTTGGATAGTATAGAAGTTCCAGCTGATAGACCCTGCAAAACATGCCCATCAGATCTTCCCTTTGGAGTATGCCAAACATCCGGTAATCCAAAAGGCTGCGAAAGCCATAGAGAATCTCCTGAAATTTTCCATCCAAATAAAAATAGGCTTTGCTCCAGAAAATAGTAGGAACTTGAACTAAAAGATTGAAAATCTTCGGATCTGAATCGAGATTAATTCGGCGATGGTTATTAGGACTCTAAGAGCAAAAGTACTTGAAAGTGAATATTGAAATTCCTCACATTTGACTTTTCTTAAGTTGGATCGCTTTCCTCGCCAAACCAGACCGTGGCATATCCCTCGGAGATTCCAATCCCGATCGCCTTCCAGACCTTATTTTTCCAAATCGATTTATTGAGAATTACGGAGTTGTGACCCGAACTTTTTTTCCAACCAGTCAGGGCGGATTCGGCTGTTGCAATAAAGTTTCCAGGGCCACCATGAGCAATTTCGTAGCCGATTCCAGGATACGAGGTCATCTCTTTGGGTTTATCCCACATACAGCTCGCCTGGGCGTGGTCATTGGTATAGCAGCAGCCTGACCAATTGGGATCCTCACTCCAGCTGTGCATGTTGCAGTTTGGTTTCCTGGTAGATTCTGTTTTCTCCAGATCTTGTACATGGGATTTGGCTACCTGCGTGAGGGCTTTCGAAAGTGGAATGGCAGGGAGCCCATTTTGTTTCCGGTATTCCATGAGCTGATCATAGAGTTTGGATTCTTCTGCGTTGAGTTCCAATTCCTGCGCAATTCCCGAAAAGGAAAAAAGAAAGAACAATGAGATAAAGACTGGAATTTTCATAATTGATTTTGCTGTATTAACGGGGGCACCAATGCTTGCAATATAATTTTATCTGTATATCAGCTTTATTACCAGTAACCATATCAAAAAAAGAGCTCGGAAGTCAATTTATATCGGCTACGCCATTGCGCAGAGATGGACTGTTGACCGTCGTCTGTGGACTATTATCTGCAACGCTGAAGCTAAAATATTCACTTGCCGGCAGAATTGCGGACAATCATATAATTTTATCAACTGCTTAGCTTTTTGGCTATCTCTTCAAACATTGCCACACCTGTCTCAATCAATTCATCCGGAAAATCATAGGTTCCTTCATGGAGCTGAGGGCAGTTTTCGCCTGCCCCCAGACCAAACAAAAAGGATGAGCAAACCTGGGAGAAAAGCCCAAAATCCTCGGACCATCTGAACGGCTCAGGTTTTTCGGTAATCGAAAGAGAAAGTTTCCTCGCACTTTCCTCGACAATTGAATGGAGAATCAGATCATTTTTAGATACCGCAAAGCTTTCTACAAAGCCAAATTCAATTTCCAAACCCTTTTCTTTCGCTTCCTTCGTCGCCGTATTCTTTACCAAATCAATCAAACTTTCCAACTCCTGCTGATCATAAGCCCGGAGCGTCATGCTGAGAGCAGCTTTTCCGGCGCTGGTCCCGAAAGCCAGACTTCCCAGCTCAGCATGGATCAAAGTCAGCAAAGCAAATCCTGAAACCTGTTGGGTCAATTCTGGAAGTTTTTGAATCAGCTGAGCCAAAGTCTGGGCAGGATTCAGACCGGCTTCCGGATGTGCGGAGTGTGAAGTTTTCCCATTGAGGTAAATCGTCATTCCTATACTCCCCGCCGCAAATGTGCCCTTGCGCATGACGATTTGATGCATGGGATAGCCGGGAAGATTATGTAGCGCAAAAGCAAAGTCCGGAGAAATCTGTGCGAACCTCCCATCTGCCAAAACCGCCTTTGCACCATCTCCTGTTTCCTCCGCAGGTTGGAAAAGAAGAATGACTTCTCCTGATTCAGGCCGGTTCGCTGCCAGCCTTTCTCCCAAGCCACAGATGATCGCCATATGTCCGTCGTGTCCGCAAAGATGAGCTTTCCCGTTTATTTTGCTTTTATAGCTGGGGCTCCCAGTCTCCTGAATTGGCAGGGCATCCAACTCACAACGAAAAAGCAGTCGCTTTCCCGGATTTTTTCCTTTGAAAACAAAGGCCAGCCCAGTTCCTCCCAACTTTTCAAAAATCTGATCAGGCTGTAAAGGATGGAAGAATTCCAGAATTTTCTGTGCAGTCTTTGTTTCTTCTAAAGCAATTTCGGGGTTTGCATGAAGGCTTTTTCTTAATTCAATTAGATGTGGTGCAGACATAAAATCTTTTTTCTTTCTTCAAATGTAAAGTGCTTAGATTCAGTTGGAATCATTTTTGAGTAAAATTTCCCGATCAAACGCGTGAACTTTTTCGGGTTTGATGATTATTTTAACCTACCAATATCCACTAAAACAACCAAATCATGAGTGAAATCCAACAAAATGAACTGAGAGCTCAAATTGAAGCGCTTAAGGCAACGCTTGTAGGCGAAATGTTTGCTGACATGGAGGCGAAGGACAAAATCCACAATCTTGAGATGCAACTTAAAGGAGTGAAGCCTATAGACACTCACATTGATTGTGTCGGCTGCGGTAGCTAATTCCTGAATTTTGCCACGGTACTTTATTATTTACAAACCATTTGGGGTAGTGACCCAATTTAGCGGAGAGGGGCAGACTTTGGCCTCTCTTTTTGCTTTTCCAAAGGAAGTGTATCCTGTCGGTAGATTGGACAAAGACAGTGAAGGGCTGCTTATCCTCACGGATGATAAATTTTTGAACAATCAATTGTTGAATCCCCGATTTGGACATCAGCGCACTTATTTTGCGCAGGTTGAGGGAATTCCCGATCCCGAGTCACTGAAGCAGTTGGGCAAAGGAGTTACGATCAATGTGGATGGCCGGGATTACGAAACGAAACCTGCAATAGCTAAGTTAATGGACCCAGCCCCTTCCTTGCCAGATCGGAATCCGCCGATTCGATATCGGGCTTCGATACCGGATGCCTGGATTTCATTGACTTTGATCGAGGGGAAAAATCGGCAGGTGCGTAAAATGACTGCTGCGGTGGGGCATCCCACACTTCGGCTGGTTCGATGGTCCATGGAAAAAATTACTATTGAGGGCTTCGAAGTGGGGGAAGTCAGGGAAATGGACCAAGAATCTCTGTATCATAAATTAGGGCTGACTGGCTTCCGAAAAACTGGAGGAAGCAGGAAGTTTTAGGAAACTTTTCTCAACACAGAGACACGGAGCACACGGAGAATAAATACCACAGCGAATGGTAATGTCTTCTATGATGAATAAAAATTTCTTTTTATCAATCAGGCTTTCCATTAAATGGAGAGTCAGTCGGAGTCAGTGCAGTCATTAATTCGCTACACTAACCCACTAAAACTCTGTGAAGCCTTTGTGATCTCTGTGGCTCTGTGGAAAAAAATAATTTCTCATAAATAAGAGATTTCTATGAAGGTTTTCTCAACACAGAGACACGGAGCACACGGAGAATACCACAGCGAATGTTAATGTCTTCTTTGATGAATAAAAATTTCTTTTTATCAATCAGTCTTTTTGAATAAAAGGAGAGGCCAAGTCAATGCAGATAATAATTGGCTAAACCAACCCACTAAAACTCTGTGAAGCCTTTGTGATCTCTGTGGCTCTGTGGTAAATAATAATTTCTCATAAATAAGAGATCTCCAAGAAGGTTTTCTCAACACAGAGGCCCAGAGCACACGGAGAATACCACAGAGATGAATTGATTTTAAAACCTTTCCAATTATTGGACTAACTTAATAAGCTTGGTCAAATCATTCACCTCTTAAAAAATCCTAAAATCCATCCCGAATAATGACATTACCGCTGAGATGATTTAAGATTGTTGGTTGGAGCAAAAACTTCTATTTTAGAGCTCGAATATTAATTCAAAAAGATTGATTCCATGTATCAGGATAAAATAGCAGATGTAATTCAGGAAGTAAAGAAGGTAATAGTCGGTCAGGACAAAATGGTCGATCGTCTTTTGATCGGTTTATTTACTAATGGACATATTCTCTTGGAAGGAGTACCGGGACTCGCCAAAACACTCACTGTGAACACTCTGGCGAAAGTCCTCCATCTTGATTTTAACAGAATCCAGTTTACACCGGATTTGCTTCCCTCTGATTTGGTCGGTACCATGATTTACAATCAGCAGAATGGAAGCTTTGAGGTTAAAAAAGGACCTATATTTTCCAATTTGATACTGGCAGATGAAGTGAACCGATCGCCTGCCAAAGTGCAGTCCGCACTCCTGGAAGCGATGCAGGAGAAGCAGGTTACTATTGGTGAGACGACGTTTCTATTGGACCGCCCATTTTTAGTTTTGGCCACTCAAAACCCCGTCGATCAGGAAGGAACCTATCCATTACCTGAAGCGCAAGTCGATCGTTTTATGATGAAAGTGCACATCGACTATCCAAGCAAAGCAGACGAAATGGAAGTGATGCGACGAATGGCCAATCTAACTTTCAGTACTGAAGTCAATGCCATTCTTACCAAACAGGATATTTTCGATATCCGAAGTGAAATCAACGCGGTGAATATAGCCGAACCTTTGGAGCATTATATTATAGAGCTGGTTTTTGCCACCAGGTTCCCTGCGCAATATGGATTGAAAGATGAAGCAAAATATATTCAGTTTGGCGTGTCTCCGCGGGCCAGTATCAATCTGAATCTGGCTTCGAAGGCCGTGGCCTACATGGATGGCAGGGATTATGTGCTTCCGGAAGACATCAAAGAAATTGCCGAAGACGTGCTCAATCATCGGATTATTCTGAATTACGAGGCAGAAGCCGATGGAGTGAATACCCGGGATCTGGTAAAAATACTATTGGAAAAAGTGCCGATTAATAAGTCGGTAACATTAAAGTAACACGTAAACCTGTTTTAAAGGGCTGCCACTGAAGCAGCCCTTTTTTTATGTCATTTTTATTAATTCAATATTAAATTCTGTATGGAATTTTAAAAAAAGGATAATTCGAATAATTCTCTTGTCACGGATAATTGAATCAGATTTGTACCATCGAAAAGATAAAAAACTCAAATCAATTATCACGACAATGAAAATTTTTCAAAAATTAGCATTAACCCTCTTAGGATCAGTTGTGCTTTTCAGCTGTATCGAGGGGAATGAAAGACCGGCTATTGATCCTGTCCCATCCACAGGGGTAATAGTCAATTCAAACATCACTTCAAATACAACCTGGGAAACAGGAAGGACTTACATCCTTGGTGGTAGAATTACAGTTACAGCCGGTGCGACATTGACTATCCAACCAGGCGTAATCGTAAAAGGTGAAGTAGGATCAGGTTCAAATGCAACCGCTTTGGTGATTGCTAGAGGTGCTAAAATTAACGCGGTCGGTACTGCCACGCAGCCAATTATTTTTACTACAGTAGCAGACGAAATCGTACCGGGACAAATTGCCTCTCCCAACCTTGATCCGGAATTGTCCGGACTTTGGGGTGGGGTCATTATTCTCGGTAGAGCGAGAGGTTCTTTTGCTGGGGATGTTACCGAAATTCAAATCGAAGGTATTCCACCTTCAGACACTAACGGGCTATATGGCGGAACTGACGATGCAGATAACTCCGGTAATTTAAGATATGTGTCCATCCGACATGGCGGTGCAAATATTGGAGAAGGAAATGAGATCAATGGCTTGACCTTAGGAGCTGTAGGTTCGGGTACTGTAATAGAAAATGTAGAAGTCATTGGAAACCAGGATGATGGAATCGAATGGTTCGGTGGATCAGTAAATGTTAAAAATGCACTGGTTTGGAATGCTGGTGATGATGCCCTAGACACTGACCAGGCTTGGTCTGGTACTTTAGACAACTTCATTGTAATCACTGGAGCAGAGACTGACCATGCACTCGAAATTGATGGTCCTGAAGGATCTTTCCTAGCTGCCCATACGCTTAAGAATGGTTCTGTCAAAGGAAATACTGTAGCCGAATTAGGTGATTTCAGGGATGGAGCAAGAGGTACTTTCGAAAATGTTTACTTCTTCAATTTTGCCGATCCTGCTACAACTTCCGGTAGAGGTGATCTTTCTCTGAGCGGAGACAAAACTCTTTCTAGCTTCCAGAACGGCTCATTAGTATTCAAATCTCTTCAGGTAACCCTTCCTGATGGAGTAGCTCTAACCACTGTATTCAGAAATGGAACCTCTGCTGCTGCTACTGCGGTGGCTGCAGGAGCGAATACGGTTGGCGCAAATAAATCTGTATTTGCAGGTTGGTCTTGGGCGGCAGTTGCTGGCCAACTTGCCGACTTCAAATAAAACTTTCATTAAGAGAGGAGGAAGATCTCGCAAGGAAACTTCCTCCTCCTTTATTTAAAAAGTAATCTAATTGCTGTATGAAAAATAAATCAAAATCAGTGTTCTTGAAAAGAACATTAATTCTCATCCTGATCATAATAACCCAGTTTATTGCAGGATTTGCTTTTGCTCAAAAAGGAATAATCAGAGGAGCCATTTTTGAAGAAGGCAGTGGAGAACCACTTTACGGGGTTTCAATTCTTGTTAAAGAAACTTCCACCGGCGCGATTACAGATTTCGACGGAAAATTTGAAATCCAGATTGATCCCGGTACTTACACACTTCAAATTTCTTACATCTCTTATGCTACTGTAGAACTTACAGGTGTAGAAGTTAAGGCGGGAGAAACAGTGGTATTAAATGACATCTTGATGGCAGAGGAAGCTTCAGAATTAGAAACTGTCACGATCGCAGCATCAGCGATCCGAACTACAGAATCTGCGCTTATGTCTGTAAAAAGAAATGCCGCGAACCTGATGGACGGAATATCCGCCAGTGCCTTCAAAAAAATCGGCGACGGGGATGCAGCTTCAGCAATTAAAAGAGTAACAGGTGTCTCTGTAGAAGGGGGCAAATACATCTATGTCAGAGGACTGGGAGACCGTTACACAAAAACTGTATTAAACGGCGTGGATATTCCAGGTCTTGATCCAGATCGTAATGCCATTCAAATGGATATTTTTCCAACCAATGTGATTGACAACATTATTGTTTCAAAATCCTTTACTGCAGATTTGCCGGCTGATTTCACAGGTGGAGTAGTAGATATTGAGACCAAAGATTTTCCTGAAGAGAAATTGAGAAGTATTAGCCTATCTGGCGGGATTAACCCCTCCATGCACTTTAATTCCAACTACCTAAAGTACGACGGTGGTAACCGAGACTGGTTGGGATTCGATGATGGAACAAGAGCTATTCCTACAGAAGGAAGCACCAACATCCCGCAGTATGGAGATGCTGTAGGAAATCCCAACAGTCAGGCGGGCCTTAGGTATCAGGAGATTCTGGGAGGATTCAATAAGACACTAGCGGGATATAGATCTAATAGTTTAATGGATCTTGGTTTGAGTTTTTCACTTGGAGATCAGATTGCAAGATCAAGAGCCACTTGGGGTTATAATGTTGCATTCACTTATAAAAACGAAACGGAATTTTACCAGGATGCAGAATTTAATCTTTTTGCTAAACCAAGAAATGCCGACCAGACCGAGCTTGAGGCTTTGGAGCGTCAGCGTGGAGATTATGGGGTAAATAACGTTTTGGTAGGAGGATTGGCAGGAATTGCACTTAAAACTTCCAATTCAAAATACAAATTGAACCTGATGCACCTTCAAAACGGTGAGTCAAAAGCCGGTGAATTTGACTTTGTAAACACCAACTTAGGTGCAAACTTCGAAGCCAAACAATATAACCTGGAATACAGTCAGCGGGGACTGACCAGTTTATTGCTAGCAGGATCTCATTTCATAAATGGAGGAAACTGGCAGGTGGACTGGAAACTGGCACCGACAAGATCTACGATCGAAGATCCAGATATCCGATTTACACGATTCAGACTGCCGACCAATACCATATCCACTGAAGTTGGACTACCAGCAAGGATATGGAGAAGTCTGGAAGAAAACAGTGTAGTTGGAAAAATAGATCTTACCAAAAAAATAACAATGTTTTCACGTGATGCCAAGTTGAAATTTGGTTCTAACTACGTCTTCAAATACCGGGATTTCAATATTCAGAGTTTTCAGTTTGCTACAGGAAATACCTTGTTCACAGGTAATCCAAATGAAATCCTTGAAAATGAAAACTTATTCTCTGCCGGAAATAGAAATGGGGTAAGATATAATGCGGACTTTCTTCCGATTAATCCCAATGAATATCAGTCGATTCTGACTAACATTGCCGGTTACTCTTCGGTAGAAATGAATCCTATGAGTAATTTGAAAGCTATTGTAGGACTTAGAGTAGAGCAATACAATCAATATTATACAGGTACCAATCAAACTGGTACAATCAATTTTGATTTAGTGGAGATGCTGGATGACTTGGATTTCTTCCCGACTGTGAATTTGATTTACAATTTGAAGGAGAATCAAAATTTGAGAGTATCTGCTTCAAGAACAATCGCAAGACCTTCTTTCAAGGAGCTATCTTATGCTGAAATTCTTGATCCGATTACTGGCAGAACATTCATAGGTGGTTTGTATCCGGAGACGACCAACGGAGGCACAGAAGTGCTTTGGGACGGCAACCTAGTGTCTACTCGAGTCAATAATTTTGATGTAAGATGGGAGGCATTTCAGGATAGAGGTCAAATGCTTTCAGTAAGTGCATTCTACAAGACATTTGATAAGCCGATTGAAATGGTTCAGTTTCTTTCTGATCCAGGTACTTTCCAGCCAAGAAATGTGGGAAATGGAAATGTAGTAGGTTTGGAATTTGAATTCAGAAAATCTCTTAAATTTATCTCCCCTACTTTGGAGAATTTTAACTGGAACACCAATGTGACAGTGACCCAGTCTCAGATCAAAATGTCTGAATCAGAGTTCAGATCGCGTTCGCTTACTGCACGTGAAGGCGAAGAAATTAAAAATACTCGGGTGATGGCAGGTCAAGCTCCTTACATAATCAATACCGGGCTTGCATACCAAAGCTTCGTGACTGGCTGGGACGCTGGAGTATATTATAACGTACAGGGACCTACTTTGAATTTTGTGGGATTTGGTAACCGGACAGATACTTATACAGTACCATTCCACAGCTTAAATCTTAATGTAAATAAATCATTCGGAGCAGATGAGCGAATTCAGGCGGGTTTTGGAATTCAGAATCTTTTAAATGATAAGCGTGAGCAAGTATTCAAGGCTTATGAAGCTCAGGACCAAATCTTCACCAGCTTGACTCCAGGCACAAGAATGACCTTTAGAGTAGCTTTCTCATTCTAATTTTGACTTACCACAATGCAAGAGGGCTCCAAATGGAGCTCTTTTTGTTTTAGGTCAATCTCGAGATTATTTGAGAATGATTTGGGTACTCTTTAAGCAATTCTTCTCTTGAGATTAATTTGAAATCTTGGAAATCAAAACCCGGCGCCACTGCGCAAGAAACTAAGGCATAGCCACCATCCTCATCTACACTACTTCCGAAAATAGTATCTGCTTTAACCATCTGATAAGGTTTGGTTTCTGCTGAGAGCTGCCCTAATTTTAATTTTTGATGCCCTCGATCCGTAAGTAAATGTATGGTCAATGAACTTCCTTCGTGGAAATACCAATGCTCATCGCTTTTGATTTGATGAAATTTACTGACATGCTCAGAAGTCAATAAGAAGAAAATGGATGTGGCGATATTTCGCAGTCCAGATTCGGTTTCTATCGATTCAGAAGATCGGTAAGTTTCTTTGTAAAAACCTCCTTCCGGATGAGGTAAAAGCCCCAAGTTTGCCACTAAAAAATCGACACGACTCAAATGATTCACGGATAATTAAGAATAATATTCAATCAAAATATTTACAATTCGTTCAGCGGTTTTGCCGTCCCACATCGGGATTCCCTGGTACTGTTTCCAGTCACCTTCCATAATTTTTTTAAGATAAGGGGATAGCTTGGCAGGATCTGTACCTACCAGTTCGTTGGTGCCCAAATGAATGGTTTCCGCCCTTTCGGTATTGTCCCGAAGGGTAATGCAAGGAATATTCATTACTGAGGCCTCCTCGGTGATTCCTCCGGAATCAGTGATAACCCCTTTTGCATTTTTTACCAGATAGTTGAATTCCAGGTATCCTAAAGGCTCACACATTAGTAGGTTGGGGGCCTTGATTCCTAGGGATTGTAGATTTTTTGCAGTTCGGGGATGGACAGGAAAAATGATCGGAAGACCTTTAGTACCTTCCAGAATGGCATCGATCATCGCTTTCAATTTATGTTCCTGATCCACATTGGCTGGCCGGTGCATCGTCATTACGAAGTATTTACCAGTCTCCAGTCCTTCGAAGATTTCCCCATCAGGTTTTTGAAAGCGTGGCATTTGGGCCATTAGTGTATCGATCATGGTATTACCCACAAAATGGATTTTGCTTTCGGAGAAGCCACTATTTCTCAGATTTTCATTGGCTATCTCTGAAGTGGTGAAGAAATGATCAGTAATGCTATCCGTGACCATTCGATTGATCTCTTCAGGCATGCTCAGATCTCCTGATCGAATACCGCCTTCCACATGGGCGACATCAATTTGAAGTTTTTTTGCGGCAATGGAACAGGCCAGCGTACTGGTGACATCTCCTACCACTAAAACGAGATCCGGTCGGTTATCCAGAAGTTCTTTTTCAAATGCTACCATTATGGAAGCAGTTTGCTCGGCCTGAGTACCTCCTCCCCCTCCGAGATTTGCATCAGGTTCTGGGATATTCAATTGTTCAAAAAAATCTCCGGACATTTTTTTGTCGTAATGCTGACCTGTATGGACAAGTCTGAAATTCACATTGATTCCTTGGCTTTGTTTTTTCTGAAGCTGGTGGATGATCGGCGCGATTTTCATGAAATTAGGTCGTGCACCGGCGACAATAGTAAAAGTAGGCATAGTAATTTCGATAAGAAGGGTAAAAGTAATAAAATCAATTAAGGGTATATGTGGAATTGCTTTTAATTATTGGGCTGTTTTGGATGCTTTTTTGTTTCTTTGCGACTATTCTTTTCCCTAATAGACAGAAAGCAAATGAGTCTTAAAAGTTGGCTGAGGGGTGATTCAGTTCTTGTTTTAATAATGACCATTTTAGGAATGAGTTCTTGTGTGGACACACTAGAAACTTCTGAATTGGTTTATTCCAATAACTTTTCAAATCTGGATTTGGCCGGCTTTGAAAATGGAAAATTATTTATTTTTCAATCAGATACTGTCGCCGGATTTTATCATAATGAGGAAGTCGCCCTGACTTTGGACAATCTACCGCCTCATCATCTGCTGAAGGTTACTTTGGATATTTTGGTGCATGACAGTTGGGATGGAAACCCGAACGATGGAATCGGCGGGCCGGATTTTTGGTTTTTTGGGGTAGATAACAAGGAAATATTCAGAACCACATTTTCCAATTCTCCCTGTGAGTCCACCTATTGCCTATATCAATCTTATCCGGACACTTATTTCAGACAAAATAGACCAAAATCGGGCTCGACGAATATTGATCTGCCAGGATTATGTTTGTTTGGTGCATCCAGAGGCTACACTACACGATATAGTATTTCCAAAATAGTGGAGCACAATAATCCTAGTGTAAGGATTTACATGAATTCAGACTTGGTAGCAACAAATTCTCCGGACCCTGTATGCGACGAATCCTGGTCTTTAGCAGCAGTAAAAGTAGAAGCCTTAACCTTAAAATAATGAAAATAACAAAAAGGTTTAGCCTGCTCCTCCTCCTGCATTTTTTTTTCTGGTTTTTGCCTGATGCCTTGTCTCAGACAATTCCCGTCGGAACGCCTGTTTTGGATGATTACCTGCGTAGAGCGCAACTGCTTGGGAAGGTCGATTCTGCTTCTTCCTTCATGGTGAGACCCCTATATCCTGTCAATGCCTTTGGACTAAAAGTGGGATTTGATCTGGACAGCTCCATAGTTGATCTTGATAATTCTGGGTTTTACAGAAAATTTGGTAAAGACAAGGAGGTCAAATTTTTGGTGATGCCAGCTACTTACCGGCTGCAATACAATTCAAACTATGCATTTGGAGTCAATGATGGTGCCTTTATACCCAATCGGGGTTTTCAGAACATAATCAGTGGAGGTGCCTATGCCGAATACAAGGGCTTTAGTCTTCAAGTACAGCCCGAGTTGCTTATGGCCCAAAACCGAGATTATCTGGGATTTCCGATTGAGCATCAGGCCACGATTTTATTCTATTATGAATACATGAATCGGATCGACACACCGGAGCGGTTTGGTACTGGAGCCTACAATAAGCTTTATTTAGGACAATCCAGTTTGCGGTACAATTTTAAAGATTATTCCATAGGAGTATCTTCCGAGAACCTTTGGTGGGGACCTGGAAGAAGAAACTCCTTACTTCTTGGAAACAATGCCCCAGGATTTTTACATTTTACTGTCAACACTCGGAAGCCTGTCTCGACTACAATTGGATCTTTTGAAGGACAGATTATTTCTGGATTTTTGAAATCTTCAGGTTATCTGCCTCCTTGGCCAGATTATTCTATTCAGGAGAATCCCGTGCATATTCCAAAAAGATCGGATGGTAAACGTTATCTATCCGGCTTGATTTTGACTTATCAACCGAAGTGGGTACCAGGCCTCTTTCTTGGATATGGATCTATCAATCACATGTATCGTGATGATATTTCAGATTTTGGTGATGTATTGCCGATATTTAACGGCAGGAAAGGCCCCGACAATGTTTTCGATCCTATTCGGGATAAAAGGCAGCAGTTTAGTTCAGGTTTTTTCAGATGGTTGAGTCCGGAAGGACATTTCGAGTTTTATGGCGAATATGGGACTTTAGGCAATAGCCGGCGCTTATCCGAATTCATGATTACCCCGGAGTCAGGGAGAGGATTTACGTTCGGGTTTTCCCATTTGATGGAACTGAAGAATTCAGGTCATTACTTCCAGATCAGTTCGGAAATGACTCAAACAGGTCAGACAATCCGTGAAAATATTCGAAGTCTTCAGACTTGGTATATTCATGATCATGTGCGGCATGGCTATACCCATCAAGGTCAGGTTCTGGGGGTGGGGAATGGGCCTGCCAGCAATCAGATATTTGCTGAATTTGCCTGGGTGCACAAGATGAACCGGATTGGCTTTCAGGTAGAACGGATCGCTTACAATCTTGATTTTTATTATTATCGTTACGAGGCATCAAAAGATTTCAGAAACAAGTATATAGATCTGGTTCCGTCACTTATTGCAGATTGGAAAGTTGGAAATGTATTTCTGAATGCACGCATGCAGTATGTAAATACACTTAATTACATGTGGTTTTTAGAAAATCAGCCTGATCAATATTTTGTACCAGGTTACGACCGGAAAAACTTTGTGGGTCAAGTAGGACTCACTTATATGTTCAAATAAGTATTTATTCAGAGAATGAAAGTAGAAAAAGATAAAGTCGTAGGTATATGTTACGAATTGCAGGCAGATAATGGAGAGTCTGGTATGCAAGCTTGGGAGACTGTTCCAGAAAACGCTCCGTTTTTATTTCTGGTAGGATCGGATTCTGTATTCCCGAAATTTGAGGAAGGATTACTTGGCAAATCTGTTGGGGATGAATTTTCCATTTTCATTGATTTTGAAAATGCGTATGGAGATTATTATGAGGAGCGAAAAACCATCATCCCAAAAGCAAATTTCAAGCAGGAAGGAAAAAAAAATCAGGAATTGCTGAGGGTGGGAAAGGTAATTCCTATGCAGGATAATAAAGGAAAGCAGATCAAAGGTGAAATCACTAAAATCGATTACCTAGGAGTCCATATGGATTTTAACCCACCACTTGCAGGCTACGATCTTCTATTTAACGGAAAGATAGTTTCAATCAGGGATGCTGAGCAAGAAGAAATTGCTCATGGACACGTTCATGGACCAGGAGGACATCATCACTAAATCAAAAGAATTTCTTACTTAGCGCTGTTTTCATTGATTGATTAAATCGCTTCTCTGAAGTTCGAGAGATTCTGATTCCTGTTTCAACTTTCTCAATTCAGCTTTCTGACTTTCACTTCAGCTTTCTGATTTTTTCATCTATTTAATATCCTTCCCAAAAGTTTTATAAGCCTGCTCGATCGCAAGAGACTTCAACCCTTCGATTCGGGGAGATGGATAGAGGACTAGCGCTTTGTTAAGCTGTAAGGAAGCTTTGGAAAAATATTGCTCATTGAAATGGGCGATAGCGTCATTGTAATACTGTAAACCAGCGAGTTCTTTCAGTGATACTTTTCTAAATATGGATTTGTCTGCCAGTACCATATTTGGATCCCCCAAACGCTGGTTGAGGGTATAAAACTGGGCATTTACTGTCGGTTTGTAAGATTCCAGGTAGGCGACTACCTGGCTTTTTGAGGTCATCATACCTCCTACAGGGAGTGTGCTTTCGAAAATAATTTTATCCCCTTCAAAATTTACTATGATAAACACATGGTAATCCGTCTCAATTACGTCAAAATCAAATCCATATCGCTCTAATAGCATTCCCAATGCTGCGGATCCACTCACGCAATCAAATTTGCCTTCGGTAAGCATGGCATTAAAGGTGGAGTGCTGTTCATATTTTTTAAAAAGTGTGCGGTGTGTTTTTTCAAACATGTTACGGAGAAAGGAAAGACTTTTGCCTTTCTTTTCATGCTTATGATCTAATTCAGCAACAAGATCAAACCATTTTTCATCGGATAGATTTTTTTGAGCATGAACAGCTTTAAACAATTCGTAGGGAGATTGCTCACCTTTCTTCCAAAGTAATTCTTCAGTTTCTGATTCAAATTTAATCTCTTCTGACAGGTCCATTTTCTCCTGCGCAAGGGAATATATTCCCGGCGAAAGCAAAATGAACACGATGAGAAGAAGTTTTTTCATGAATAATCAGAGTCATTGTTACCAAATTACTTTAAAATTAACAATTCGGTAACATTGAAACAAATAATTATCCAAAAATTAACATTGAGGTAATTTTTAATTACTCATGATGATAAGGTTCATTTTTTAGGATAGTGAAAGCGCGATAAAGTTGTTCTATAAAAAATGGGCGGATCATCTGATGGGAAAAAGTCATTTTGGAAAGTGACAATTTGCCATTTGATCTTGCATATACATTTTCAGAGAAGCCATATGGCCCTCCTATTACAAAAATGAGCTGCTTCATTCCAGAATTCATCTTCTTTTGTAAAAAACCTGAAAAATCCAGAGAGGAGTAAGTCTTACCACGTTCGTCGAGAAGAATCAATTCATCTGAAGGACTCACTTTTTTCAAAATCATTTCCCCCTCTTTCTCCTTTTGAACAGCGATAGAAAGGGATTTTGTATTTTTCACATCCTGGATTATTTCAAGTTCAAAACGAATGTAATGCGCCAGACGAGACTCATACTCTTTGATCAGTTGATTGATGGCGAGATGATCTGTCTTTCCGATAGCGATCAATTTTATTTGCATCTGTTTTTAAAGTTTATGGTCTCAAATTTTGGGTCATGTATTCAAGATACAGAGTATTTTTCCACTCAACCAAGCTGAGAACCGTTGCGCATTTATTTTCAGATTTTTATTGTTCAATCAATCGATTGAAAAACAAATGCTTATAACAGGCTGTTAGACCCCTACAACCAAAACTATATTCTATCATGAAAAAGATCACAAGTTTAATGATGATTGCGCTATTAATTTTTGCGTCTTCATTCACAGCAAAAACAAAGTCTGTCCACGAAGTAGTTGAGGCAGATATTGTAGAACTGGCCGCTTCTACAGATTTTCTTTCTACCCTCGTGGCTGCAGTCAAAGCAGGC
Organism: uncultured Limnohabitans sp.; assembly: GCA_964521585.1. Lineage (GTDB taxonomy): Bacteria > Bacteroidota > Bacteroidia > Cytophagales > Cyclobacteriaceae > Algoriphagus. The sequence continues at coordinate 9,233 of CAZFSC010000037.1, read as the reverse complement.
GACTTAGTCGATGTCCTTAAGGGAGACGGTCCTTTTACAGTATTTGCTCCGACTAATGAGGCTTTTGCAAAACTTCCGGCCGGTACGGTAGAGAACCTTTTGAAACCGGAGAACAAAGAAAAATTAATAGCTGTATTGACCTATCATGTAGTTCCAGGCAAAATTCTTTCTTCTGATCTGAAGAATGGTCAGAAAGCTAAGACAGTAGAGGGAAGTGAAATCACTGTAACCTTGAAAGATGGGAAAGCAATGATCAATAATGCCACGGTCACGTCAGCAGATATTATGGCAGACAATGGTGTAGTACATGTGATTGATACTGTGATACTTCCTCCAATGTAATTTTCAATGAATCAAAAAAACGGCTGCAGATAAATTAATCTGCAGCCATTTTTTTTTATTTGATAAATTCCTTTCGGCGAAGAATGGTTTCCATGAATTTTCGCTCGTTCTCAGAATTAAATATCCTAAAAGGCAAATGGATAAACTGAGCTTTAGAAAGATAAAGCACATAAGCATCTTTGGTGACCTCTGCTTTTTTGATCATGTTCCATTGTACAGGCATGCCTTGCTTGGTATTGATTTTCATCAGGATCTGACGACTGTCAATTTCATAAGCCATTTTTTCAAAAATGACTTTGTTTTGCTCCATCTGAGTAACTCCTGTGAATTGGATCGCCCAAAAAAGAATATAAAGGCCATAGGCCAGGACTGCACCGATAAACCACCAAATGGAAGGAATCCAAAGATATCCCAAGCAAATCGCCAAGGCAATTAGGATCACCCACCATTGTTCTTTGATGATGCTGATGAGCCCCATTTTAATATATGTGCCGGTTTCTAATTTATATTTTTTAGTTTTTACAATCATTACTTTAATTTTTCAGATCGCAAATATCCACCTATCCGGGGGATTAAGCAAGCTGATCCAAATCATAAAACTGCCCTCCGCACAAAAACAATTCACTTAATAAATTGATTTGAAAGGAGTATTCAATTATATTATCCTAAAATTTTCCGTATGAGTAGTTTGATAATAGATTTAATTCTTTGCGGACTGGCTTACATCATTTTGATTTATTTTGTGGCCACCATGTCTAAAAATTCTTTAGGAAAAGGAAACAATCGGGATGATGACGGAGATGGGGGTGTATCAAATATAAATCCACCCAAAATCGACCTTCCTCCTGGAGTGATTTGGCCTTCAGATGGACCGGTAAAGCGAAGAACCCCAGAGCCGGTGGATTTTTAATGGCATTTGTCACAGATCCCTTGTACCAGTAAGCTCATCTCTTTCTTTCTAAAGCCTGAGGGCAAGGCTATTTTTGGAAGGGCGATTGAGTCCAGACAGGTTGTTTCCCCACATTTTTCGCATTTGAAATGCACATGTTCATGATTGTGGTCTTGTTCTTCATGGGCACAAAGCGCATACTTCGTAGCCCCGCTGTCGTCCAATACTTTGTGGATTAAATCCTTATCCAGAAATGTCTTTAAGGTACGGTAGATGGTAACACGATCAAATTGACTGTTCAATCGTTCTTCTAAGTCACTATGGGCCAGTGCCACCTGCTTGTCCAAAAACTCTTTAATTATTTCTAGTCGACAATCGGTGATCCTTAGCTGGTGACTTTGTAATATAGAAAGGGCGTTGGTCATGACTAAATTTCGCTTAAAAATAAGGAAAATAGTTGCTTACAAAAAAGGGGTGTCTGCCAGACACCCCTTTTTGAGTTATTTTGATTCAAATAATTATTTCGGATCAAGGATTAAATTGATTCGCTCCAAAGCATCTTGTAAATGAAGCTTTGACATATTATCTGAGGTTCTTGGGATAGCAGATCGAATAGCTGCCTGCAAAGTTTTCAGTTCGCCTCTTGCCATTGGTCTAATATCAGATTGGGAAGCATTGATCTGTGGACCAATGAATCTTCTGAACGCAGCCGGGACATTCGGCTCCTCGCCGTTTAGCAATAAATCCAAACGCTCGATATGCGCTCTTTGTAAAGCTCTGCGGTGTACATCGATGGTTTTTCCGCTGCTTAATTCTGTCCAGATTCCTTTTCTCAAATCATTGAACAGTTCCGTCATATTGTAAGCCTTATTTCCATTGAGTGCTTCATTTTCGATCACACGACCGAGTCTTCCCCACTCCAGGATGCCATTTAAGGTACCCACCTGTACACTTCTGATTCGCTCCAAAGACCCAAAGTCTCCGATTCTGGAAATAATTTCCTGATCCATCATCCATTCTGGTGTAGCAAAGAGATTAGAATTCAGGAAGCTAACAGCAGACTTTTGGATGTCTTTAGAAGTATGCTCATAAACAGGAATATCCTGGCCCGTTGCTCTATAGATCTCTGACACACCGCCGATGTTGGTGCGGACATGACCCATATACCTGTTGAACTGTGTGATTACCTGGCCATACATTTCTTCCAAATCATCAAAGTTTTTGAATGGCTTATCTTCTTCTTTGGTCCATTCGATAAGATTCGGCATGATTCGCTTCAGGTTTTTGATACCATATTCTGAAGCCAGCATAGAGTTGTCCCCTAGATCTTCGCTTTGGGCAGTCGGATCATAGCTATTGCCCTGACGACCGTATCTGTAAATCGGATTGCCTTGTTTTTCCAAAATCCACTGATCTAGGATCGGTTGCTCTTCCTCAGGAGTCTTGGCTTCTGGAATCGGGCGATAGCCCCACATTACAGAATATTTATCATAGGGACCCACATTTGGCATCAGGCTTACTCCTACATCCTCTGGTTGAGCGATGTAGTTGAATCGTGCATAATCCATGATCGAAGGAGCAGTTCCCATTTCCTTGGTGAATTCAGGATCTCTAAGTTTTTCTACTGGGTAAGCATGCGAAGAGGCAAAATTGTGTGGTAAACCTAAAGTATGACCCACCTCATGAGAAGATACGAATCGAATCAATCGGCCCATCACTTCACCGTCGAAATTGAGTTTTCTTGCATCCATATTGATTGCTGCAGTCTGGATGAAGAACCAGTTTCTCAGTAAGTTCATCACATTGTGATACCACCCAATGTCAGATTCCAGAATCTCTCCTGATCTAGGATCGGATACGTGAGGTCCATAGGCATTTTGAATATCTGAAGCAAAATATCTGATCACAGAATAACGCGCATCTTCCGGACTCCAAGTAGGATCTTCTTCCTTGGTAGGTGCTTCTTTTGCAATGATCGCATTCTTAAAACCCGCTGCTTCAAAGGCTACTTGCCAATCTTCTACACCGGCAATCAGATGAGGCACCCATTGCTTTGGAGTGGCAGGATCAATGTAATAAACGATCTGTTTTTTTGGTTCTACCAATTCACCCCGCTTGAATTTCTCCATATCCTCTTCCTTCACCTCAAGTCTCCAGCGATCAAGGAAAGTCCGAGGTGCAGCACGTTGCTGATCAGACCCGTAATCAATAATAGATCTGCTAAACCAGCCCACACGCTGATCGGATAGACGTTGCATCATAGGCTCCTTAGGGAGTAGGAGCATGGAAGAGTTCATTTCCAGCGTAATAAGACCTGTGGAGCTGTTGGAAGGTGGGTCGCTCGCTGCATAGGTCATGACATAGCGCGCCTCAATATTGATTGGATAAGTATTGATGTGCGAGATATAAGAGCGCTCGTTGTCCAGCCGGGTTACTTTATACTGAGTTCTTCTGCTTCTTGGTAATCCTAAAGCTTGCACATCTTTGCTGAATAAATCAGTAACCTCAATGACCACACCAGTGGAATCGGTTGAATTTGACTTGACATCAAACTTTTGAAGGATAGGCTCCAGATTGGAATTATGAACCGCGAGTGAGATCGGAAGGGAATCAGCAGCGAAGTTGTTCACTGAGACTACTTTCAGGAGAATGTCGTCGTTGTTTTTTTCCCAACGCAACATCAAGGTGTTTGTCCGCTCTCCACCATAGCCAAGTCCATCTGCAGTCTTGGCAATAGTAGTCACCATTAGCATATCTCTGCCTAACAGTGAATCTGGGATCTCATAATAATACTTGCCTTCAATTTCGTGGACTTTGAACAGTCCGTCTTTGGATTTGGCTTTTTTGGTAATGACTTCGCCATAGGGCTTCGGTCCAGTGGTTTTGCCAGCGGGAGCAGCTGGCTTGCTTGGTGCGGCTGTTGCTGCAGGAGGATTTTTGGCATCTTTTTTCTTCTTTTTTTGTGCCAAAGTATCTCCGGAGTACAGCATAACGCCCAAGACGCCTAGGATTAACGAAAATCTCCTAAGTAATTTGGGTAATGAACTTCTCATGAAATAGTAAGTTTTGTTTGTGATAATTAAACAGCCAATTTCACTAATGAATAGTTCATGAACATTCATTTTTGATAAGCGGTTTAATATTCAAATTAATGGCTAAAGCGTGGCAGAAAAAGTTGATAATGTGATTATTGGTGGTGGATTGGCAGGATTGATCGCCGCAAATTTGCTGTCAAAATATGGGAAGCAAGTTCTGTTGATTGAAAAAAAGACCTATCCTTTCCATCGGGTGTGTGGAGAGTACCTCTCCCATGAAGTATCAGATTTTTTGCGGCGAGAAGATCTGATGCCTAATTTATCCCTGCCTCAGATCGATCGATTTCTATATTCTGACACCCAAGGAAAAAGTACTGCTATCGCTTTGGATTTAGGGGGTTTTGGGATTAGTAGATTCATTTTGGATGAATTCCTTTATCATCGTGCATTGGAAAATGGTGCAGAGGTGATCACGGGAAGTCAGGTAGAAAACCTCTCTTTTGCCAATGATTGTTTCAGCATGGAGCTGGCTGACGGACAAGTGTTGGAAGCGAATCATGTGATCGGGAGTTTTGGTAAGCGATCCAAACTTGATAAAGCATTAGACCGGGATTTCATCAAAAGAAGAAGTCCCTTCATCGGGGTGAAGTATCACCTGCGGACAGAAATAGATCGTGGTGCCGTAGCATTACATAATTTTCCGGGAGGGTACTGCGGGGTCAATGCGATCGAGGAGGATAAAGTGAATGTCTGCTATCTTGGAAGTCGGGATCAGCTTCGGACTTATGGTTCTATCGAAGAAATGGAAAGGGTGATATTGTGGCAAAATCCGCGATTGAAGCGTCTTTTTACGGATAGTGAATTTCTTTTTGAAAAACCTGAGGTGATCAATGAGATTAATTTTGAACCAAAACTTCCTGTGGAGCAACACATTCTTATGGCTGGTGATGCTGCTGGGCTGATTACTCCGCTTTGTGGAAACGGGATGGCAATGGCAATTCAATCCGGGAAGCTGGCAGCCGAGGCACTTCTCAATTATAACTCAAGGGATGAGATTGAAAATTATTACGCGTCAAATTGGAGGAGCCTATTTGAGAGAAGATTAAAAGTAGGTCGAGTGGTGCAAACTCTTTTCGGTTCCCGATTGGCTTCTAGGTTCACCGGGAATTTGATTGCTCATGTCCCATTTTTGGCCAAAAAAATCATAAAAAACACGCACGGAAATCCATTCTAATAGCCGAATGCCTGAAGTATATTGGTGTTTTGAAAGAAATAATAAATGAAAAAGGCATTCAATGCCAAGGCTGAGATGGAATTCATTCCCATGGTCCAGCTGTAGTTGGCATATTTTTCAGGATTGATCCGGATAAAACTAAACCACAGATAAAAAAACAAGATTATCGGTGCCATGGCCGCTGCATACACCCAAATTACATCTTTCTGATTCCTTTCAAGGAAATACCAAACGAATGCCAAGCCGGTGATTGCAAAAAGAATGGCTGAAAAAGCAAAGGTACCCCTAATCCCTAATAGGATACTGAGGGTATGGTCTCCTCTTCGTGAGTCTTCCCGATGCTGGTAAACCTGTGTCAGGGGGTAATTCCCCCAAAGCATCAGGCTGGTCAACAGACCAGGAATAATTACATGTGGCTGGTAAATAAGATGCCAGCCCAGACCACTTAAGCCCATGTAGGCCATGGTAAAAGTGAAGTAACCCTGAAAGAAACCTGCCACAAACCAGCTGAGCCAAGGATATTTTTTAAGTCGGATCATGGGATGGGAATAGGCCATACTGATCAATCCATAAATCAAAATCATACATGCAAAATTCAAGCTGATCAGTAAGCCGATCCCTATGGCAACTGCAAAAAATACCAGCGAAGTCCAATATAGATCCCGAGTAACTTTGGGAGGAGTTTTCAAACCTCCTATACTTTCTTCATCCTTGTCAAAATAACTGTTGTAGCCATTGCTGGATGGGTAAAGAAATAAGTGAAGCGCAAGAAATACATATAAAATCCTGATCCCGTTGAGGTTAGGGTTGAGCGCAAGAGCAAATAGAAAAATAGGCATTAAAAATAATGAAAAGGGGATTCTTAGATGCTTGATGGTAGAAACAGAAATCATGGAATAGTGAAAGAGGATGATAAACTTATCTCCAAATGGAAGGTTTTGTTTGTATTCTCACAATTTAGAAATATTCATTTAACTTGATCTAATGAATTCCAGTATAGTAGGCATAGGGGTTGCAAATCCCGGTGATCCGATTGATCAGGCAACCATCGCCAATTTTATGAAATCTGCTCATCGACTTGATGAACAGGAAGCACGAAAACTTAATTTTTTGTACAAAAAATCAGGAATCAATACCCGACATAGTGTATTGAAAGATTTTGAAAAAACTGATTATCAGGATTACACTTTTTTTCCAAAGAGTGAAAACCTGGAGCCTTTTCCGGGAACAAAAGCCCGGATGGAAATTTTCAAGAGCCATGCTGCAGCGCTGTGTGAAGAGGCTGTCAGAGATTGTCTCTCGAATCTTCAGGTTAGTCCAAATGAAATAACTCATCTTATTTTGGTTTCCTGTACAGGAATGGTCGCTCCCGGGGTTGAGCTTGAACTGATGCGGCGGCTACAAATGGCTAATACGGCAGAGCGCTATTGTCTTCATTTTATGGGGTGTTATGCGGCTTTCACCGGATTAAAACTTGCCGATAAGATCATCCGTGCAGAACCTCAGGCTAAGGTGCTTCTGGTGGCGGTAGAGCTTTGTACGATTCATTTTCAGAAAGAGTTTACCGAGGATAATTTGTTGGCAAACTCCCTCTTTGCAGATGGTGCAGCCGCTGCATTGGTAGTCAAATCCCAACAAGGATTAAATCTTAAATCATACCTGAGTCAGGTGCTTTGGGAGGGAGAAAGTGACATGGCATGGAATATTGGAGATTTTGGATTTGAAATGCGTCTCAGCAAATACATCCCTGGTTTGTTGGATGGGGGGATTCAATCACTGAAGGAAGTTTTTGAGGAGAGATTCAGTCTTTCTAAGGTCCGAAATTTTGCAATCCACCCAGGTGGAAAGCAGATTTTACAAAAGGTTCAACAGGCTTTTGGAATACCGGATGAGGCGAATCGACATGCCTTGGAAGTATTAAGGAATTTTGGAAATATGTCCTCGGCCACCATTCTTTTCGTTTTGCAACGTCTGCTTCATGATGATCAAATCGGTGGCGATATTTTGGCTTTGGGATTTGGGCCTGGGCTTACTTTGGAAACTTTACATCTGGAAAAGTCATGAGCAAATTCTCTCAGCGAAGTGAGCAAAAGGAGTTGATGGACGATCTGGAATGTTCTGGAGAAGTCCTATCTCAAACTCTGAAAGAATTGAAAACAATCAATCGCTGGTTGGGAGGCAATCATGTCACTACCAATGGTCTAGCCAAATTATTTCACAGCCAACCACAGCATTCCTACAGTGTTGCAGACATAGGATGTGGAGGAGGGGATATGATCCGTGTAATGGAAAACTGGGCAAAGCAGAACTCCTACGAGGTGAATTTTAAAGGAATTGATGCCAATCCAAATATTATCCAATGGGCCTCAAGTAGGCTAATCGATCTAAAAAATGTAAGTTTAAGTGTTCAAAATGTTTTCTCGGAAGAGTTCTTGGAAGAAAAGGTAGATGTGGCTACATGTACGCTTTTTACGCATCATTTTACAGATGCCGAATTGGTTGATCTCTTGGCTGCATTAACAGGTAAAACCAGAATTGGACTGGTCATCAATGACCTGCATCGGCATCCTTTAGCTTACTACAGCATTAAAATGTTGACCGCGACCTTTAGCAAGTCTCCCATGGTTCAAAATGATGCCCCGGTGTCTGTGTTGAGATCTTTTTCGAGGAAGGATTGGGAGCGGATCTTGCATCAGGCTGGTATCAAAAGCTATAAATTGACTTGGTACTGGGCATTTAGATGGCAAGTATTAATACGAGTATAAATAACCAAATCAAACTATTTCAACAAATGGAAATTTCGAAAGAAACCTCAGATGCGCTAATCAATCAAGGAATTGAATTGGCCTATCAGATCGTTCCTTCAATTATTTATGCGATTATATTTTACCTCATTGGTATTTATATAGTCAGACGGGTTCTAAAAGCATTGAAGAATTTTTTGGAGAAGAGAGAAGATAATCCCTCATTAAATGTTTTTCTATACTCTTTTTCCAAAGTTATTTTGTTTGTGGTGCTCTTCGTGGGTGTAGCCGCAATAATTGGAATCCCCATAGCGTCTTTCCTGGCTATTTTTGGAGCAGCAGGATTGGCAATTGGATTGGCTCTTCAAGGCTCCCTTTCCAATTTCGCAGGGGGCTTACTCATTTTGGCTTTCAAACCTTTCAAAGTGGGAGATGCAGTCACTGCTAAAAGTCATACCGGTAAGGTCACTAAAATACAGATCCTCTATACACATTTATTGACTTTTGACAATAGGGAAGTGATTATTCCAAATGGCATCATGGCAAATTCTGATTTGATCAATATGAGCACGGAAGACACTCGTCGTGCAGAGTTGACGGTAGGGGTAGCTTATGGATCAGATATCAAAAAGGCCAGAGAGATTATCCTGGGTATTTTTGAGCGAGATGAACGTGCATTAAAGGAGCCTGCACCGGTGGTCTATCTCAATAATTTCGGAGATAGTTCGCTCGATTTATTGATTCGTGTATGGGCAAATTCAGCAGATTTATGGTCGCTCCATTTCGACAGCATGGAAGCGATCAATAGTGAGTTTGAAAAAAATGGTATCGAAATACCATTTCCTCAGCGAGTCGTTCACAATGAGAAATAAAACAGAAAAGGCGATCAATATTGATCGCCTTTTTTTATCCTCTTGGCAGGCTGACTATTTTCGATCGATCTCCTATTCTAATGGTAACTTCCCGATCACATGTCCCGGTACCGAAGT
>CAZFSC010000036.1:0-26307 GCA_964521585.1 uncultured Limnohabitans sp. | reverse complement strand
AGCCGAGAAATCGACTAGCCTTTTAAACTATCTACTTTTGAGACAGCCTCTTTTTCATTTTTTTAATCTTTGATTTGCACCCCTTTCCAAAAGGCCACATAGTCCTGAATCTCTTTCGCAGCAGGTTTAGGATCGGGGTAGAACCAGGCTGCATCTTCATTTTTTTCTCCATCCACCTCCAGATTGTAGTAAGATGCTTTTCCTTTCCATGGGCAGGTGGTCTGTGTCGGTGATGGTTTGAAATATTCCAGTTTTACTGAGTTTGGCGGAAAGTAGTGATTGTTTTCGATGACAATAGTTTGATCCGATTCGGCAAGAATCTGCTTGTTCCAAATGGCTTTCATATTATAGTTATTTAGGTTGATTGAAATTTTGCAATGCCCAATAGTTTCCCAGCGTTTGTGATAATGAAAAAGCTGGGTTTTTAGGGACTTGTAATTAAAACGCCTGAAAAATAAGTCTTGTTAAAATTTTTTTTTATTCCAAATAAGCATTGGTTGGGCTGGAATATAATTGTTTAAATCAAAATATAATTTTGCATAAATACATTTCACAGTATAAAAAGATGATGTCTCTAAAATTCTCGAAATGCATCGAATTTCGCTATCGGTTGCGGGCAAATTTTATTAAATCCTCAATAATATGTATTATATGTTAATGAATCCTTAATAAAAAATAACTTTTGTTGAAATATTTGCATTTTCAATTTAGCCCATTACCTTTGTAGAGTAATTTTAGCGCAACCGAATACCCGGCTGTCGCAGGTAACCCAAAATATCCTCTGCAAATGTTACCCATTTGCCGGTTACTTAAAATCTATACCTATTAAACCAACTAAAATCATGAAAAATCTATTCACTATGCTTTTTGTTGCAGGATTTGCAACAGGAGCTTTCGCCTCAGGCGAAGATTCAGTAAAAATCAAAAAGACAGATGCCTCTAAAGTTGAGGTGGAATATTCAGCCGTTCCTAAAGGAGCTGTAATCGTAAAAATCTATGATCTGGAAGATCATCTGATTATGCGGGATCGAATTGCTTCTTCTGAAGCTTTTTCCAAAAAGTATGACCTGCATGAACTTCCTGAGGGAACTTATTCGATTGAAGTTTTAGATCAGTCTGGTATACTTACCAGTGCATCGGTCAAAAATTTCAAGGAAGTAAAGCCTTTAGTTTACTCAAGAGTCGCCAAGGTCGATGAAAACAAATACCGTTTGCTGGTGAGCAATTTGGAGGCAAAAGATATCACCGTTTCTATTTATGACGGGGATCAATTGATTCACTCGGAATTGGTTACAGATGAGCAGGGATTGCATAAAATCTACTCCATCAAGCGACCTTCTTCAGTTATCACCTTCAAAGTTTCGACAGCTAATGGATTTGATAAATTTCTTTCTGTCCTTTAAAAAAGATAAAACCAACTATTATTCAACCCCGCTTTGGTATTGAGGCGGGGTTATTTTTTTATCCATTGCGCAGTGCTTCTATCAGTTCCTGCTTGCTCATTTTGCTCCGCCCCTCAATTCCCACAGACTTAGCTTGTTCATACAATTCTTCCTTCGTCCTTTCTTCATAGGGTTTGGCTTTGCTCCCTTTTTTTCCGGAATCTTCAGAATTGGCTATTCTGGCCGCTTTTTCCTTACTCATCCCCTTGTCTCGAAGTGCTTTGTATTGTTCCTCATTTTTGATGGTGGATCCGTTGTTTTTACCCATGATTTTTTCTTTTGGTTCAATTTATTTAACTGACCAGAGAAGTTTTCGTTTGGTTTTCTTGCTGAGTGTCCGCTGAGAAAGAAAAAAACCTGATCAGAAATTGACCAGGTTTTGTACTTAGATAGATTGGGATTTATTCTCAAAGCTTTTTCGCTTTTTAGGAATTTGTTCAGTTTAACGCTTTATTTTCAGTCAAAAATCAGTTTCAGATCCTTTCTTCTTCAGACTTATAGCCGATAAATAGAATCAGCGATTGAGTGTCAATTGGATTTCCTTCCAATTCTTATTTACTCCAACTGGCCTTTCCTCCTTTGGCGGAATCGACCGTGATGCTGTAGTTGGAGCCAGAAGATACGATCCATTTTACTTTTACCGGGCTCATGCCAGGGATGTTGTCCACGGCAATTCTTTCCGGGGAAGCTTTCTGCTCTTTGAATTTGCTGAAGTCCTCATCTTCCACTACGAAACCAGCGACCACTTTTGCTCCGGAAATCGTCACATAGTCCGGTCTTTCGATCTTGTATTTTAGATCCTGGCTGGCATGAGTAGGCATCAGACGCTCATTGAAAATCGTTGCTGTAATCGCTTTCAAACCGCCCCCAAGTTCTTCTTCCTTCACATCCATGATCGAAAGTTTAGGAGTATGGTAAGCATGATAGATCGTAAAAGCAGCATTGCGATGAGCATCCTGTTCTAATAAAAATCCCGGATGGGCACGGCCGTAGTTTTTCTTGAAACCGCCAATTTCCACAGTTCCAAATTGCGGATGTTCGAACTCTTTCCAGTTGACAAAAGCGTCGCCCATGGTCAGATATTCATCCACTTTGAAATTTTCATCCTGATTGCCTCTTCCTTCAGACTGCTTATGGAAATAGAGATAAGAAGTCATCAGTTCATTGGAATAGGTGAATATGCCTCGATTGCCATAAAACCAATCCAATTCTCCTCCGAATACGGAATACAAATCCTTGTAAACGGTCAGATAGCGATATCCCGGAATGAGTTCCTCGCCCTTTTTACCGATGGCATCATAGATTCGGATATCCTCCCGATTGTAGGTAGTCACATCTTCCTCAGCTCCAGGTCCGCGTAGGATCATTCCTCCGCTGTTGTGATAGCTCTGTGCTCCGGCGATGTTGGGATGCTTCATCACAAATTCCATCACGGCTCTGTTTTCAGGCAGTGTAAAAGGGTATTTGAGCGCACCACGCTGAATGTAATCCGGTTGCCAATTCCAGCCCCAATCTCTGTTGGGATCATAATAGCCTACGCCATCTTCATTCACCTCGCCGTCTCCATCATTGTCCAGCCCTTCCTGTCCGAGCATTTCATATTCGCCTACTTTGTCTGCATCTACCTGAATCAGTTTTCGTGGATCCTGTGGATCTTTGATATACCTTCCGGTAGGTGACTTGCGGATCATCAGCGTAATGTGGCCGTCTCCATCCAGATCATCCATCCCATCCTCACCTTTCTTTCCGTCTCCGTCATTGTCGAAGTTCATCATCCCAGATCTTGGCGTATTTGCCGTATTTGGTTCCAGAAAGAAATTGTTTCGGGCATCAGGGTTGATAGTAGGAGTGATATAAAAGGTTTTTTCTTTGAGTAAATCTTTAATGAACTGATTGTCTGCTTGCATTTCAGTCAGGTACCAAGCAGTGTAAAGTGAAAATTCACCTCCCTGGATTTCATTGGAATGAATGTTTCCATCGATCCACATGCCCGGCTTTTCTTCTGATTTTCCTGCCGAAAAGTCTGTGATCGTCAGAGTCATAATATCCCGACCCTGATAAGATTTTCCGATGGATTCGATTTTGGCCAGGCCGGGATGGGCGGCTGCTATTTTTTTCATGGCATCCACTAGTCCTTCGTAAGTATAGTACTTATTAAAGCTGAGTTCTACCTTCGGCTTATGCGGAGTACCCACCGCCCGGAAGAATTTTTCCTGTGCTTTGACTGGATTGATTGCCACCCAAAAGGAAGCAAAAGCCAGCATAAGGATCATTTTTAAGGTATTTATCTTTTTCATGATGGCTTAGAGTTTGATGTTTGCATTGACAAAACCGACATGTGAAGCTCCGGCTTTGAGCGGAACATCACCGGAACCTTTCACGATCCAGCTCAGGGATACTTTTTCATAAGCTCCTATGACGTCGATCAGGTGAATTTTATCTCCTGAGATGATTCTATCCTCCGGAACATTTAAATCTACACGTACTTTTTGCAGCCATCGGGATCGTTCGCCCAAAGCAGAATGGGTGGGAAGCGGAGCGTTGTTAAAAAGATCGAGCGTGATTCGAGTTAGACCATTTCCCAGAGATTCGGTTTTCAAATCCAATAGCTCAAGCTTGGGCTGCATTTCGGCTAGCTTCAAGATAAATTCGGTATGCTCTTCTGCGATTTTTTCCACCTGTTCATAGGGAGGATTCACCATGACAAAAGGCTTGATGCCTCCAACCTCTACTTTTTTACCCGGGAAATCCGGATGATTGATCTCTTTCCAGGGGACAAACACATCATTCCAGCCCAAAGAGTCTGCCCATGCCAGGTAATTCGCCTCCGCATTGGTTTTCCCTTTCCCATCGGCACCCTTGAATTCCGGCACCCAATAGCCCGGCGTCCCAAAGCTCAGTCTTCCAAAATGGAAATATGCCCATTGAAAGAAGTCCCCATCCGTACCCTGATTGGTTTGCAGAAAAGGCTTTCTGGAAATGGTCTCATTGTAGATTCCCGATACCATGGCATTGATGGTCTGATCTTTTTCAAGAATGGAAGTCACTACGCGTTTTCTGGCATCTGCAGCATTGTATTTCAAGGGACTTGAAAGATTATTTGCCGGAGAGAAAGTCACTATGGCAAAGATATTCCATTGCTCAAAGAGGTAATCGAGCATCGCTCTGGATTCCAATTGGGACACGGGGATGTCACCGGCCAATGGCTCAAATACAGGAAATTTGTAAGTAAGAGATTTGTTGAATGCGATGCCTTCAGTCAGATCCTCTGCAAATTTGCCGTCCTTGTCATCATCCTTGCTTTCCTTGTAGACTAGATACTTACCTGCTTCCCCTTTGGATCGGTCTGCTTTCTCGAGCACGCGATCATCCTGTTTGGAAAGGACATAATCTCCGGAGGGATCTTCGACACGCATCCACGTGATGTAGCCATCCCCATTTAGATCAGTATAGCCATTTTCACTTGCTTTTCCGTCCCGGTCATGATCTACGGAGGTGGCATTCCCTCTGCGCTCATACTTCAATGCAGCATGGTATTGCTCATAAGCATCGGGAGACATGTTTGGAAAAATGTAAAAAGTGCTGTTTTCTAAACTTGCAGCATGGTCGCTGACCAACCGTTCAGCGAAACGGAGTGCCAGTTCAGTACTGAATACGTGGTAGCCTTCTGCTCCTCCTACTACTGCGATGGCGGGTTTTTGATCCAGGTCACCGGTACCCACCTTGAGTACCCAGATATCTTTGCCTCCAGCTGTTTTAGTCAGCGAAGTGAGCGTGGCATTGCTGTTTTTGGCCACCTGCTGCAGGCGTTGGTTGATTTGAGTCAGGGTAGGATAGTCATTCAATTGCGCCATGGCAGATCCTGAAAATCCCACACAGCTAACCAATAAACAGCCGTATAGAAAATTTTTCATAAATGGATTTGGGGTTTATTTTTTTATCAATTCTAAAGTGAATCCTTCCTTTAAATTTTGGCAAATTTTATCGAAAAACTACCTTTCCTTTTTCTGAAAGTAAAATTTCCGCTTAAATGGAGGCTGTTTAGGATAAATGGATTACTAGTCGATTATTGGAACGGAATAGAAATTTTGCTTATTTGAATCGCCTAGTCCATCCTATATGTATCATAAAATTGCACTTGCCGTTGCTTTTTCTCCGAGAATGGAGGCTTTGTTAGCCGAAGTGAAGCGGCTTACCATCCTCTTCGATTCCGATTTAATCTTGATTCATGTAGGTGAAAAGACAGAAGAGCTGGAGACCAAATTTCAGGAAGTTTTGGAACGGAATAGCTTAAATGCAAAACGAACCAAAGTAGTCTGGAAGCAGGGTAAACCTGCTAAAATGATTCTTGAAGTTTGCCGCGAAGAGTCAGTGGATCTTCTGGTAGCCGGAGCTCTGAAGGAAGAAGGCTTATTAAGTTATTACTTGGGCTCTGTGGGCAGGAAAATCATCCGAAAAGCTCCATGCTCGGTTTTGACACTAATCGATCCAAAGCCAGAAACCACCAGCTTCTCCAAGGTGGTGATTAACGGAACGGAACTCGAAATCACGCCTTATGTGATTGCCCAGGGAGCAATTTTTGCCAAGGCAGTTCAAACCGATCAGGTACATATTCTGAATGAAATCAAAATGTATGGGCTGCAAATGGGTACAGCAAGTGAAGATTCTGAAAAAGAAATTGCAAATACCCGGCGACAATTGGTTCAAAATGAGATGGATTATGTCGAGGAAATTCTGAAAGATCTCGACGTCAGCACGCTCAAGATCAACATCAAAGTGACTGGCGGAAAATGGGCGGTGGAATTGGCTCGCTTCTGTGAAAAAATCGAGGCGGACCTTTTGGTGGTTGGAGATGACCGGCAGCTTACTTTCCTTGACCGAATATTTCCACATGATCTGGAAGACTTGCTGAGTACCTTGCCCTGTAATTTATTGATTGTTAAAAACTAAACCTCCATGGAAACTTTAAACCATAAGGAGGTCATCAACCTTCTCCTCCAACTTGCGACCATGCTGATCATGGCGAGGATTTTTGCAGAACTCGCCCGAAAGCTAAGGCAACCTGCGGTGGTAGGAGAGATTCTTGCCGGAATTATTATCGGGCCTACGATCTTGGGGTCTTTATTTCCTTTAGCACACGATTACCTGTTTGGATCACATGCCATGGCCAATATTGCATTGGATGGGTTCGTTCAGATCTCTGTAGTCTTATTGCTATTTATCGCTGGGCTGGAAGTAGAGCTGCAAGTGGTCTGGAATCAGGGGGAAAAGGCACTGAAGATTGCTGTAGCTTCCATGGTCCTTCCCATCATTGCGGGATTTGTGGTGGCCTATGCTTTTCCGGAGTTTTTGGGTGTCAACATCAATGACCGGGTGGTTGCATCCACTTTTTTCGGATTGGCCATTTCCATTACTGCATTGGCTGTAGTCGCACGGGTCTTGATGGATTTGAATCTTTTCAAAACTCCAACAGGATTGCTGATCATAGCCGCCGCCATGATTGTAGACGTTTTGGGATGGATAGTCTTTTCGGTAATTCTTTCGTTGTCTGAGGCTGGCAATGGAGGATTGGGTGTGTGGCCGACGATCGGCTTGACCTTGTTCTTCACTTTGTTTATGCTGACACTTGGTAAGGGGTTGATCAATAGAACTCTTCCCTGGATCAATAAAAAAATGGCTTGGCCGGGAGGATTACTCTCGCTTTCATTGGCCATTTGTTTTTTGGCGGCCTCGTTTACCGAATTTATCGGGATCCATGCCATTTTCGGAGCTTTTATTATCGGTGTGGCATTGGGAGATTCGGAATATTTGACCGAAAAGGCCAAAGAAATTCTTCACCAGTTCATCAACAATATTTTTGCCCCCATCTTTTTTCTATCCATCGGTTTAAAGGTGAATTTCATAGAAGCTTTTGATCCCGGGATAGTAGGTGTGGTGGTAGTTGTAGGTCTTATTACCAAATATTGGGGAGCTTATCTGGGAGGACGATTTGCAAGTCTGACTCGAAAGAAGGCAATACTCATCGGATTTGGACTGAGTACCCGCGGAAGTATGGATATTATCCTAGGTCTGATAGCCTTGGAAACAGGGATGATTACAGAATCTTTGTTCATTGGCTTGGTGATCCTGGCCTTGATTTCCAGCATCAGCAGTGGTCCGCTAATGGGCTGGGCTGAGCGATTGAGGATTTGATGACAGCCGTTCACCATTGCTTTTCTAGAATTGGATTGATTTTGAGAATTCTTCCTTCCTAAATCAAATCGCAATCGACAATCCAACTTTCTGCCTTAATTTTGGGTTGTCTAGATCAATTCGTTTTTTAATCCACCCAAAAAATGTCAAAAACCGGAAAAACCGGCGTTCTGCTGGTTAACCTTGGAACTCCAGACAGTACAGCTACTGGCGATGTGCGCAAATATCTTCGTGAATTCCTGATGGATGGCCGCGTGATAGATATTCCTTTGATTCCCCGCTGGATGCTGGTCAATTTGATCATCGCTCCTTTCAGAGCTCCAAAATCTGCCAAAGAATACCGGAAATTATGGACTGACCGAGGTTCTCCCTTGCTTTTTCACACTCAAGACTTAAAAGATAAGCTGGTTGAAAAATTAGATGAAAATGAGTTTGTGGTGTCCATGGCGATGCGCTATCAATCTCCAAGTATTGAAACTGGTCTGGCTGAATTGATGAATGCCAAAGTCAAAAAAATAATCATTGTACCGCTATTTCCTCAATACGCTTCTGCCACCAATGGTTCTGTCATGGATCGGGTGATGGAGATCGTCAGGGATTGGCAGATTATACCTGAACTTACTTTCGTCAGTAACTTTGTAGAGCATCCGCTATTCTTGGAAGCATGGGCCGAATTGGGACGGGAGATGATGGCAAAGGAGGATTATGATGTTTTTCTGTTTTCCTACCACGGACTTCCGGAGCGCCAGATCAAAAAAGGTTCAGTCGAAGGCTACTGCCAACTAGGCGCATGCTGTAATAAATTTGGGTTAAAAAATCAATTTTGCTATCGTGCCCAGTGTTTTCATACCACCCGCCAGATCGCTTCAAAATTGGGACTGGATGAAAAAAAGGTGATGACCTGTTTTCAAAGCCGATTGGGTAAAGACCCTTGGATCAAGCCATATACCGAGGATATCATCAAAGAACTAGCAGAAAAAGGAGTAAAGAAAGTGCTTGTTTTTTCTCCCGCCTTTGTTGCGGATTGCCTGGAGACCACCGTTGAAGTGGGGGAGGAGTACAAGGAGCAGTTTGAGGAGCTGGGTGGCGAACATTGGAATCTTGTTCCTAGCTTAAATTCCAATGATACATGGGTTGAATGTGTCAAAGAAATGGTTTTAAGTAGGAAGTGATCTGCTTTTATCTTTCAATTTTCAAAAACCAAATCCTTTCTTTTGTTAAATAAATACGCTAATAATCAGGGGGTTTTAATTGCGGGGATACTACTGGTATCGCTCAATTTGAGAACTTCCATCGCCTCTGTGGGTCCTTTGATCCCCTTTATCAGAGCGGATCTCGGCCTTTCCAATGGACTAGCTGGATTTCTGACAACACTCCCTTTGTTGACATTTGCTACTTTTTCCCTTTTTACCCCAGCGATTGGAAAGCGATTGGGTATGGGCAGGGCGATTTTTATAGCAATGATCATTCTGGCGGTTGGGGTCATCATCAGAGTTTTGGGTGGAATTGAATTGCTTCTGATTGGGACTGCTTTGACAGGTATAGGAATAGTCATTGCCAATGTGTTGCTGATACCGTTGATTAAATTTAGACTGCCTCAAAAAATAGGATTAATGACTGCTTTGCTAGCGACTATGATGTCCTTGTTTGCGGCTGTGTCCGCTGGCTTGTCTGTTCCATTGGCAGTAGATCTAGGTTTGGGTTGGAGAGGATCCTTTGCATTTTGGTCGATTTTTATTTTCATCGCCATGGTGCTTTGGATTCCGCAGATTCAGCGTCCTAAGGCTAGTTTAAATCAGGATCTCGGTTCTATCAAAAACGTCTGGAAATCCAGATTGGCCTGGCATGTCACGATATTCATGGGCTGCCAGTCAGTGATGTATTTTACCTTGATTGCCTGGCTTCCAGACATGCTGGTCTCCCGGGGTTGGACTCCCTCTGAAGCGGGTTTTGTATCTTCGATCATGCAGTTTGTGGGATTGATCGGTTCCTATTTTGCGCCGGCGATTTTGATCCGACAGCGTCAACAATCCACCTTCACGCTCTTGATGGGGATTGCCTATATATTTGGGTTTTTAGGACTTTTTATTCATCAGGAATGGGTGACTTATGCCTGTCTGATTGTGATCGGCATTGCGATGGGAGCGAGTCTGAGTATTGGCTATACATTGATCTCTCTCCGAACGGCAGAGGATCATACCACTGCCAAATTATCCGCCATGGTACAATCCTCAGGATATTATCTGGCTGCGTTAGGCCCCTTGCTTTTTGGGATTTCATTGGATTTATTCAATAACTGGAACTTCCTGATTTTCTTCATGCTCTTTTTTACCGCACAGTTTATCTACTTTGGAATGTCTGCAGGAAGAGATTTGAAGATCTAGTAGATATTCCTTCGGCTTTGTTGGAATCAATCGTAATTTTAAGTTTCCAACAGAGCTACATCGTCATGCAAGAATTACTTTCTTCAATAGGAGTTTCCGAACAGTTATTTGATTACGTGATCATGCCACTCATGATTTTTTGCGCCCGTGTAGGCGATGTGTCCATCAACACGCTTCGGATTATGTTTATGATGAATGGGAAAAGAAATATTGCACCTTTTCTTGGCTTTTTTGAGGCCCTGATTTGGCTTTTGGCTATTGGGCAGATTTTTCAAAATATTAATAACCCCATGTCCTATGTCGCATATGCCGGAGGTTTTGGGATGGGCACCTATGTGGGGATGTATTTCGAGGAGAAGTTGGCCCTCGGGCGAGTGCTGGTTCGGATCATTACTCCGAATCCTCTTCCTGAAATGATTGAATACATGAAAGAGAAAAATTTCCGCTTTACCAATGTGGGTGCAGAAGGAAGATATGGCAAAGTGCAGTTGACCTTTACCGTGATGAAGCGGGAGTCATTGAAGGAATTCATTGCCAAAGTAAAGAGCCTGGATGAAAAGGCATTCTATACCATTGAAAGTGTAAAAAGAGTTTCTGAGGATGAAGTGAATGTCATGGACGATAAACCGAGATTCAATCTCAGCTTTTTCAGCAAAGCCAGAACCTAATGGGCAATAGCTGGTTTCAATTCAAGCAATTTCGGGTCAATCAGGATCGAACTGCTATGAAAATCAGTACAGATGCTGTGCTGCTTGGAGCCTTGGCAGCTGCTGTCAATGTGCAAGAAATTTTGGATATCGGTTCCGGAACTGGTATTCTTGCTTTGATGCTGGCACAGCGATTTCCAGAGGCGAAAATTCTGGGCGTAGAATTAGATCAAGATGCTGCATCCCAGGCTCAAGAGAATATTCGGGAAAGCATTTTCGCTGATCGAATCCAAATCCGGCAAATGCGAATTCAAGATTTTGAGACATCTGTCAAATTTGATCTGGCAGTCAGCAATCCGCCGTACTTTCCGGATCATTTGAAATCGAGTGACAGGAAAAGAAACCAAGCCCTTCACACCGATCAATTGTCATTCTTAGATCTTATCGAAAAAGTAGTTTTGCTTTTGAAAGAAGAGGGAGCTTTTTGGGTGATTCTGCCACCTAGGCAGATGCTTGATTTCATACGGCTGGCGGAGCAAAAGAAACTATACCCCTATGAAATAAATCAAGTCAGGGATCAGCCAGGAAAACGAATCCAACGGGAAATAGTCGGCTTTTCTTTCAGGATTAAGGATCCGATATACAGGAATATTTGGCTGAAGGATGAAGGGGGCAAGCCTCATGAGACTTACAGAAGTCTGGTATCCAGGTTTTTATTGAATTTCTAGATCCAACGTCCACAAATAGAATTTCTTGAATATTAATTGTTTACAAAAGACAGTTAATGTTGGATAGGAATTGAATTTAGTTATTTTTGAAATTATTTTTTGACCAATTTTGATCCCAAAGAACCATGTTGATAACATAAATCCGGTCATGACGAATTTTCCGCATGCTGAAAGTAATATTGACTTTTCTAGATCCTAAAGGGACTTTGAATTATAAATTAAAATCCAATGAAAAAATATCTCATCATTAGCATTTTCATGATGCTATTCATGGGTTGGAGCTGCACCGAAGAAGATGCGGAAACTACCATTTTGATGACGGAGGAAGTGCTTTATACCAGTGCGGAGCAAGTTCGACTTTTGGGTAGATTGATTACCAACCAAGCCGTTTCAGCATCAGATCATGGATTTTATCTTAGCGAAGATGCCAATTTCAGTTCGCCGGTAATCATTTCTTTGGGTCCCAAATCAGGTCCGGGCAGATTTATTGGCCAAGCCAATACGCTCAAAGCTGATACAGATTACTTTGTAAAGTCTTTTATGGATATCGGAAATGGGATTGAATTTGGTAACACGATCACGCTTCAGACATTAACCACAGCGGTAGAGAGTTATTCACCATCCTTTGGGACTCCCAATCAAGAGATTTTAATATTGGGCCGAAATTTCACTTCAGACACGAAAGTGTTTTTTGGAGACCAGGAAGCACAGATCTTGGAAAATCTTTTTGAATCCCGCCTTCGGGTGAGAATCCCTGCACCAAAGGGGAGCTCAAGTGTGAAAATCACCGTGAAGTCCCAGGATCAATTACTTACTTTTCCTACAAATTTTGAATATCAGACAGGTGCCTATCTGCTTATTGGCTCTTTTCCAGAACAAGTGCATTTGGTAGATAATATCTTTTTTCAAGCAGGTAATCAATTTTATATTGGCTTGGGCTCAGACCGGATGCTTCGGTTTTTTGATAAAATATTCCGGTATGATCCTGTGAATAATCAATGGGCTAATGCAAATTTTCCGGGCACCCCGAGGTCTTTTGGTTTTGCCACCTCAAATTATTTGGGAGGAGGAATTGCCGAGTTAGGGAGAGATCCTTTTGTAATGAACCATTCTTTCTGGCGGATTTCTTCAAATGGATTTGTAAGATTGAAAGACCTTCCATTTCCGAGTCGGGAATCCATAGCTTTTGAAATTGGAAATGAACTGTATGTCTTGGGAGGCAAAGAAGGAAATCCTTTTTCCCTTCGAAAATACAATGCCGCAACAGACAGCTGGACTAATTTACCAGATAGTTTTAAGGCATTCACAGATTTCAACCCTCATTTTGTATATCAAAACAAACTCTTCGTATTGGATACTGATAAAACGCTCTATAGCTACGATCCAAATTCGGGGGTTTGGAATTCAGTCAGCACGTATCCGGGGTCATTAGGCTCAGGCTACGGATTTGCTCACGTGATTGGCAATAAAGTATACATCGGTGGATGGAAACGGAATAATGAGATTTGGGAATTCAATCTGGATAATTCCAACTGGTACCCAAAGAACCCGATTCCCGGGTCCTTCCAAAATATCACTGTTGCCAGTTTTGTCCAGAATGGTTTTATCTATTTTACCCGACAGCAGGATGTGAATTTGGTAGGGGCATTCCCGCTGGAATTTTACAGATTTGATCCAAATGGGATATAACAGCACAGATATGAAAGGAATTTTGGGGATATTAATTTTTATGGTCTGTCAGCTTGGATATGCGCAGACGGCTCCTAAGCGTGAGATCATAGGCAGGGATATAGGTCAGCTTAAAGGGATCAAGATTGTCGTTCGGGTCATTGACGAGATCACGGGGGATGCTTTGGTAGGAGCCACCGTGACCGTACCAGAAATTGGCATCAACAAAGTCACTGATACCAATGGGAGTATTGAATTGACACTAGACCGTGCGGAGTACGAATTGATCTTCCGATACGTCGGGTACGAGACAATCACCTACCCAATCACAGCTGTCGGAGATGGCAGAATCTCTATTAAAATGATCCAGGAGGATTTTCAGTTGGATGATGTGGTGATCTTTGGAAGAGATCCGGAAAAAAATATACGCTCCACGGATATGGGGGCGATCACGATCAGTATGAATACGATTAAGGAGTTACCGCCTTTTCTGGGAGAGGTTGATATCATCCGATCAATGGCCACACTTCCCGGTGTAAGTCAGGTAGGGGAGGCAGCTGCGGGATTGAATGTGCGAGGAGGAGGTGCAGATCAAAATCTGATTCAATTTGCTGGAGCTCCGATATACAATCCATCACACTTGTTTGGCTTATTTACTTCATTTAATGCCGATCTGGTAAATGATGTGACTCTTTACAAATCCGTGATTCCATCCCGTTTTGGTGGCAGGGGATCTTCTATTTTGGATATCACGCCAAAAGCAGGTAGCGTGGATCATTGGGGAGGAGATTTGATGGTGAGTAATTATTCCGGTAAGGTAGGAATCAACGGTCCACTGGTCAAAGACAAAATTTCCGTTAGAGCAGGTTTCAGAGGCTCTTATATCAACTGGTTTTTGAATGCACTTTCCAATCCTGATCTCAACAATAGCCAGGCAAATTTCTACGATGGAAATTTGGTGATTTCTGCTCCCATCTCTGAAAAACAGGAAATCACTTACAGTTTTTACACGAGCTACGATGATTTTGCCTTTGCTTCTGATACGACGATCTCCTGGAAAAACAACAGTCATTCACTTAATTGGAAAAGCAAGCTGTCCGAGAAGCTGAGTTTGGATATGTTAGGCTATTACACGCAATATGACTATAGTATATTCAATCGCTCGGGGATCAATGATTTTGACCTCAATAGTGGGATTCAGGATTATGGTTTTAAGGCTTTTGCCAGCTATCTGATCAAAGAAGGCAATCGGGTGACTATAGGTGGGGATACCAAAAGACTCAGCATTCAGCCAGGGGATTTGGTGCCCTTTGGAGTGGAACAAAATATTTTACCCAAAACGGTTCAGGAGGAATATGGCACAGAGTCGGGGGTTCACTTCCAGCATGAATTCGAAATCGGGGAAAAATTCGGGATGTCCTACGGGCTTAGATATGATTATTACCAGTATCTGGGTCCAAGGACTGTAAGGCAATATGCTGAAAATAGTCCGATTTCGGATGGTTCTGCAATCGCAGAGACAGAGTATTCCGATGGTGAGGTCATCCGAACTTATGATGGAATTGGACCACGCGGATCCATGCGCTATTCCTTTTCCAAAAACAGTTCTGTAAAGGTAGGCTACAACAAAATGTATCAGTTCATACACCTGATTTCAAATACTGCAACAATTGCCCCGACCGATATCTGGAAGTTGAGCGATGAATTTTTGAAGCCTCAGATCGTTGATCAGATCTCGCTTGGCTATTACCAGAATTTCAAAGGAAATATTTTTGAAACTTCAGTGGAGGTCTACTATAAAGACATTCAAAATGTAGTTGAGTATAAAGATGGTGCAAATCTGATTTTGCAGAATCACCTGGAGACGGAATTGGTACCTGCCCAGGGACAGGCTTACGGATTGGAATTATACGTTAAAAAGAATTTGGGTCGCTTGACTGGCTGGATATCTTACACGTATTCGCGAAGTTTGAGAAGAGTACTGACCTCTTTTGAGGAAGAAAATATCAACGACGGAGACTGGTTTCCCTCCAATTTTGACAAGCCCCATGATTTGACATTGATTGGAAATTACAAGGTAAGTACCAATACTTCGGTATCTGCTACCTTCGGCTACAGTACAGGTAGACCGGTCACCTATCCGCAGGCAAAGTTTGATTATTCCGGAAATTCACTGGCCTATTTTGATCGGAGAAATGAGCAACGGCTCCCTGATTTTCACCGACTCGATGTTGCAGTTAATTTCAAGTTGAAAGGAAAAGGACGATTCTACGATGGAGACTGGACATTTTCCATCCTCAATCTTTATGGACGTAGAAATCCATTTTCACTGTTCTTTGTAGATGAGTTAGGAGCCCCGCCCCAAGCATTGAAATTAGCAATTCTTGGAGTACCCCTTCCTAGTATCAGCTACGCAATCAAATTTTAAAAAATGATGAAAAAGTTTAGCTACTTATTTTTATTATTTCTGGGATTCGCCTGTATTGATCCTTTCAAGGGGGAGATTATCGAGGGCGAGCAATTGCTTACAGTAGAAGGCATGGTGACCTCAGGTCCCGGTCCGCATACGATCAAGCTTACGCGAAGTGATACCTATGGATCCGTTTTTCAAGGGTTGATCAGACCGGTCACTGGTGCCACCGTCATTGTAAGGGACGATACCGGAGCGGTGACTTTCTTCGCAGAAAGTAGTGAAGAACGAGGAAGCTATAACTCTCCAGCCTCCTTTTCGGCGATCGTTGGAAGGTCTTATACCTTGCAGATTCAATTGAATGATGGAACTGTCTACACTTCCCTTCCCGAGCGGGTGGAAGCTGTGCCTGAAATTAAAAATTTGTCTTATCAGGCTATTCAGATTCCTGTAGCGGGATCCGATGTTCCCCGATCAGGAGTGCAGCTGATCGCTGAAATCGAAGACCCAGCAGATCAGAATAATTTTTACTTCTGGCGAAATTCTCCCTCTTTTTATATCCTATTCACAAGACCGGATCTATTTACCCCCCGGCCATCTGACACCAATCCCAGCAGAGATCCACAGCCCAAAGCTTGTTGCAATATTTGTTACAAAACCGAGTTGGTAGGGAATCAAAGTATTTTCATTGCCCAGGATGATTCCTTCAATGGACTGACAACCCAACTACCGGTCGCTTTTGTGGAGGATGATGGCCTTCGATTCATCGATACTTACCGGATCGATATTGATCAATTGAGTATTTCACAGGAGGCATATCGATTTCTGAGATTGGTAAAGCAACAGACAGAAATCAGCGGATCGGTCTTTGACCCACCTCCAGCAAATATTCGAGGCAATATCATCAGCCTGGACAATCCAGAGGAAACAGTTTTGGGTTATTTTATTGCAGCCGGCGAGCGCAGTAAAAGAATTTACATTAAAGGTTCTGAGTTGAGCTTTAGGCAGAATAGGCTAATCATTCCTGATGATTGCAGATTGGTTCCCGGCGCACAGATCGATCAACCTTTTGATTGGAATCCTTGATTTGGAAAAGGAAGCAGAAAGCCAATGAGCAATCTGCTTTTTTCAACACTCAATGATCCAGTTTCACAGTTTTTTTGGTCTGGATTATAGCTTTCCTATAATTGTGGATTTTAGTGATAGGTTTCTTCAAAGCGAATTCCCTCCACTGCGAGCTGTCCGAGAATCGGGTTGTAGATTTCGGGCAGATTAGGAATATGAAGCCCCTTCAAATTGATCTTTTCATCTAAGAACAAGTCCACAGCAATGGCGAGCGGAAGACCCACTGTTTTTGCCATCGCGGTATAGGTGGCATCCTCTCCATAGCAAACTAATTCTGAGGTTAATTTTTTGATCCCTGCTTCGGTTTTGATCTCAAACAGATGCTGCATGACAATCATATCTTTGTCTTCATCCGTCAAGGCCCACTCCTTCTCCAGGATTGCCTGCAGAATCTGAGCAGGACTTCCCGATTTTTTTGGGAGCTCCTTATCACTGAAAAAGCCTAGCCACTGTAGTTTTTCAAAGATGGGAAAGTCTAGGTCTATAATTATTTTCCCAAGTTTCTCTTCTATCGATAGCTCCTGGTCGTAAGGTAAGAATGAGTTCAAAAAGCTTTTCAAGGTGCTGTCCTCAGGCAATTCCATCTGGAAAGAATCATCTGTCATCCCCAGTTGGACAAACACATCCCAGGCTTTACAGAATCCTGCTCTTCGAAGTGTCCCTCTGAGCATAGTCGGAATATTTTCCAAGCCGTAGATTTTGCGATAGCTGAGAGAATCGCGATTGGGATAACCGTCAAATTCTCCTAATCCTTCAAATGAAATAGGCTCTAAACGTTTGAATAATTGATGATAGGGAACATATTTCAGATCTCCTTTTTCGATATACCTCGAAGTCCCCTGTCCTGCCAAAACCACATTCCGGGGGTTCCAGGTAAATTTGTATTTCCAAGGGTTGTCTTCACTCTCCGGAGCCATGAGACCACCACAATAGGATTTAAAAGAATCGATTTTTTCTCCTCTCTCCTTAGCCTGATCGATGATTTGCAAGGCTGACATGTGGTCTATTCCTGGATCAAGTCCACATTCATTGAGAAAAAACAGGCCTTTGGCTTCGATTTGCGATTTTAGTTCCTGCATTTCCTTTGATTCATAAGATGCAGAGAAGAAATGCTTGTTTAGGGAGAGGCAATCTCTGGCCACCATGGGATGCAACCCAGCCGGTAGCATGGAAATCACCACTTCGCTGGCTTTAATAAGCGCCTTTCGTTGAGTTTCATTTTCAATATCCAATTGTCTGGTCTCAGTATTTGGACGGTTTTTAAGTTTTTGAGCAGCGGAGTCTAAGTCAAGATCGGCCAAAATTAGTTTCCGGTCTTTGGTCTGGCAGGTTTCTGCCAGATAATCTATTAGATAAGTGGATGATTTGCCTCCTCCGAGAATTAAAATTGTTTTCATAGCCGACTGATTACTCCCCTAAAATGGCCATAATATCTTAGGTGAAAAAATAACAAAGGTTTAATTCGGCGAACAAATCACTATTTTGGCCGTTGAGAGTTTTTCCATAATTTTCTAATATGAATAAAAAAATAGCCCTTCACGCGGAGATTGAACAGTTGGAGACTGCTGATCTGACTCAGGAGGAACTAGCCTTAATTGAGCATGCACAACGAATCAGTGAGAATTCCTATTCCCCATATTCAAATTTTCAGGTGGGGGCAGCCATTTTGTTGGACAATGGCACTATTCTCCAATCCAGCAATCAGGAAAACGTAAGTTTTCCCGTTGGAGTATGCGCTGAGCGATTGGTGCTTGGATACGCAGGGGCAAATTTTCCGGATCAATTTCCCAAAATGATTGCTGTGGTAGCCAGGCGAAATGGGGATCAGAATTGGGCTTCGGTGAGTCCATGTGGCATGTGTCTTCAAGGAATAAATGAAGTGGAGCAGCGATTCGGCAAAGAGATGAAAATTCTCATTCTCCGCGCTGATCAATCCGTTTACCGGGTTCATGGAGTGAAAAATTTGCTTCCTTTGAAGCTGGATGATCTGATCAGCTAAATTGGAAAAGAAGCAATTTCGATTTGAGTATGAGGCGCAGTATGCAGTCTCCCATGAGCCGAATTTTCAGGAAAAGGAAATTTGGATTGTTTTGCATGGTTATGGTCAGTTGGTAGAGTTTTTTATCAAGAAGTTTCAGGAGTTTGACTCTGATGATCGTTTGTTCATCGCACCGGAAGGAACAAATTATCAGTATTTGGAGGGATTCGCTGGCCGGGTAGGGGCCAATTGGATGACGAGCTATGAGCGAGAGCTTGCGATTGCGAACAATCATGCTTACCTGGATTTATTGATTGGGGGCCTGCTTTCTCAGTTCGAGAAAAGACCAAAGATCAATTTATTGGGTTTTTCCCAAGGTGCGGCTACCGGGACAAGGTGGGCAACCCGATGGGAAGGAAATTTGGACCGGCTGATCTTGTGGGCAGGAGGCTTTGCCGGAGATCTGGTGCTAGAAGATGCCAGGACAAAATTTTTGAATACAGAGGTGCATCTTGTATTGGGAGATAATGATGAATTGATCGATCCAAAAAGCATTGAAAAGCAGGAAGAACTGATCAGGAATTTGGGGAAATCCGTGCAGAGACATTCATTTTCAGGAGGACATAGCCTTGATCGGGAATCCTTAAAGAAAATTATTGATTAGAATCATGATTTACACTTATATTGTCCTTTCAAATTGTGTCCCATAAAACCTATTACCATACAAGTTTTGATTATTTTTCCGAAAACCTTTTAACACACCAATGCTTTCCCTTACCGAAAAAGAGGTAGAGTCCATCTCTCACCAGTTAATCAAAGGAATGATTTGCTTTTATCAGATCGATAAAAAGAAAATCTATCAAATGCCAGATGACGAGGACTATTTCAACTACGATCTCACTCCAGACGAGGAGGATATCCTGGATGAAATAGATGAAAATCCAGACAATTTTGCAGAGTTTACCAAAATGGAACCTGCGCAAGAACATCAGATGATGCAGGATTTTGTGGATCGAAAGGTAAAAGAACGTGCCTTGGCGGAAGATTTGGTAAATGCACTCAGCAAGCCAAAGGCCTCAACTGGATTTAAGTTTCTGATCGATGAATCCAAGTACAAAAATGACTGGATTGAATACCGGAAAGGAAAATATCAGGACTGGGTTAAGGAGCAGGTTGATAGCTTTAATTACTCTGAAAGTTAAAATGACCACCCAATCGGGTGGT
The DNA here is from genome assembly GCA_964521585.1 of uncultured Limnohabitans sp. GTDB lineage: Bacteria > Bacteroidota > Bacteroidia > Cytophagales > Cyclobacteriaceae > Algoriphagus. The sequence continues at coordinate 6,509 of CAZFSC010000036.1, read as the reverse complement.
TTTTTATTTTGCCTCTGATTATGAATTTGAGAATTCAATTCAACCTAGAATAAGGGCACTATTTATTGTTAATTTTGAAGAGATCGATTTAAAATTATTTATGAGAAAGGTAGCTTTCATTTTTGTGGTTTTTTTGGTGTCAATTTCTTGGGGATATGCCCAAAACTGGGATTGGGGTGGGCCTATAGATCCCTTACAGGCAAAATTCGAAGTAACCCATTACCGTCTGGAGATGGAGCTTTTTCCAGAAAATCAATCGCTCCGAGCCAAAAATACAGTAAGTTTTTTTGCTGCGGAGAAGTTAGACACTTTGCGACTGAATCTGATCGATGAATACGAGGTAAAGGCAGTAAGGATGGATGGGAAGGATGTGGCATTTTTCCATCAGAACGATTTGCTGGATATTCTTTTGAGTGATTGTACCTGCAGCGAAGTTGAAATAAGTTATGAAGGAAAGACGCCTAAGGCATTGAACCCGCCCTGGCAGGGAGGCTTTACTTGGGAGAAAGATCTTTTGGATAATCATTGGATGGGGCTTTCTTCCCAAGGGGAAGGAGCACAGATTTTTATGCCTGCCCTGGATCACCCTTCCTCCGAACCTTCCGAAGGAGTAGATTTAATAATCACTGTTCCCAGTCCTTATTTCGTAGCTGCGAATGGAGTTTTGCTACAAGTCAAAGCAGATGCTGAAAAGCTGACATACCATTGGTCCACAGACTATCCAATTAATAATTATGGGATCAACTTCACCATGGGGATTTTCCACGAGGAGAAGATGATCTTTCCATCTGTTTCAGGAGAGGAAATACCGATGCATGTGTGGGTACTTCAGGAAAATCGTGCAAAAGCGAAAGAATTATTGGAAGTACTCCGCGTATCTACCCAAACACATGAAAAGTATTTCGGTGCTTACCCCTGGCCCAAAGACAAGATCGCAGTGGTAGAAACACCCTACCTGGGTATGGAGCATCAGACCATCAATGCTTATGGGAATAACTATCGCTTTGTGAAAATGGGAGCGGTGAATTACGACTACTTACTCCATCACGAACTTGGACATGAGTGGTTTGGCAACAAGGTGTCAGTGAAAGATTGGGCGGATTTCTGGATTCATGAGGGGATCACTGCATTTGGGGACTGGATGTTTTTCTGGGAGCATGGCGGACCGGATGCTTACTTTAAGAATGCGGAAAATACAGCGCGTCAGATCGCCCATGCACGGCCGATTGTCAGTCGGGAAAACAGTACGGAAGAGGAGGCTTATCATCCTGAACTTTATACCAAGGGGGCTTTTGTAATCCATTCCCTCCGCTGGATTCTAGGAGACGATGTTTTTTTTCCTTTGCTGAAAGCTTTCGCTGAAGACGATCGGTTTACTTATGAAAACCTCGTCACTACAGCCGATTTTACAGATTTTGTAAAATCCTACTCAGGAAGGGATTTGGATGAGTTTTTTAGAATCTACCTCTATACTACCACTGTTCCGGAAGTGAAGATTTCCAAGAAAGGGAAAAAGGGATTTGAGGTATCTTTCAAAAATGTGGACCTTGAACTTCCCGTCGAGATCGAAACTGAAAAGGGCCTAAGAACAGTCATGCTCAGTAGCGATCCGGTATTGATCAATAGTATGCAAGTTCCCAAGATAGATCCTAAAGGCTGGTTGATGCTGAAGAAATAATCAGTCCTATTTTAAAGAATTGATATCAACTAATTTTCTATATTTCACAGTATAAAACTTACCTCCTATGAATTATTTGAAATGGAATATAGGATCAGCCTATAATTGGGTATCATTGATGCTCTTTGGATATTTATTTTTTGAGGTTTCAGACCCATTACATGCACAGTCCTATGTCGGATATAATGTGGATCGGTTTGCGGGAGTTCAGGGAGTATCCTTTAATCCAGGGCTGGTTTCTGGTTCGGCCTATAGATTAGATTTAAATATCGTCTCCACTAGCGCGTATTTGTCAACGGATTATTTGGGATTAGATATTCAAAGTGTCATCAAAGGAGGGACAGGTTTCAATTTTGATGATGACTTGGAGCGTTTCCCCTCTGATGCCAATAATTTTTTCCTGAATACTGATATTTTGGGTCCATCTGTGCTTTTCAATTTGGGACAAAAAAGTAGTATAGCTTTGACTACTCGTGTCAGAGGAATTTTTAACCTCTCCAATATCAATGGTAAATTTTACGAAAGTATTGCTGATGGATTCATTGGTGGAGGTAGCTTCGACGTTGACATGGATCAATTCTCTGGTGTAGGTCATGTATGGGGAGAAGTAGGGGCTACATATGGTCAGGTTTTGTTGGAGAATAGCAGTGCTATTTTGAGAGGTGGAGTCACTCTTAAATATCTAGCCGGTGGAGGAGGTTTATTTACCAATAGCCAAAGTTTAAGTGGAAATTATAATGATCAAAATGAAATATTGACCACATCAGGTAATCTAGCCTTTGGCTATACCGAAGGATTTGATACTGAAGAGCCTGAATTGGCTATTAATAGTAGTGGAATTGGTTTTGACTTGGGATTTGTATATGAAATGAATCCAGGAAATCAAGCGATGATCACTTCGTTTTCCGGAGTGGAGAATTATCGTTTGAGAGTTGGCGCTTCTATTTTGGATATTGGGTCCATCAGGTATCAAAACACAAATCTCTTTGATTATAATTTGAACGGAACGGTTGATGCAGCGGATTTTGAAGGGGATCTTACCATTGAAGAAATTTTAGATAAAAACTATTCATCCGCCGAACGAATAGCCGATCAGAAATTTGGTCTACCGACTACGCTTACCCTATTCGCAGATTATTCTTTTAATCAGCGATTTCATCTAGCCGTTCAGGGTTTGTTTTCGCTCAAGGACGAAATTAATTCGATTGCAAACGGCATGAATAATTTATTTTCTGTAACTCCGAGGTTTGAGACCAAATGGATTAGTTTCTATTCTCCGATAGGAGTTAGAGGGTTTGATAATTCGCTGGCTTGGGGTGCAGGACTTAGATTGGGACCACTTGTGGTAGGCTCAGGTTCCATCTTATCGAATCTAATTTCAAGTAGTTCAAGTTCAGCCGATGTATACCTTGCATTGAAAGTGCCTATCTATAAAAAGTGAATTTTCAAGAACTCAATTAATTGAATTTCAGGGTATTTAAGAAGCGCTCATTTTACAGATTGTAGAATGAGCCTATTTTTTTAAGAGTTTATAAACGTGATTAAATCAGATTTTACCGTGCCCCTTCCGTATATTTTTATAATTTTGCCCCAATTTGGACTTAAGTAAAACTTTCTCTTCAACCTCCCTCTAATGCCTAAAGACAGTAGCATCAAGCACATTCTCCTCATTGGTTCAGGTCCTATCGTAATCGGTCAAGCATGCGAATTTGATTATTCCGGCACCCAGGCGGCACGATCTCTTCGTGAAGAAGGGATCAAAGTCACTTTGATCAATTCCAATCCAGCGACGATTATGACCGATCCGGTGACCGCTGACAACGTCTATTTGCTTCCTCTGGAAAAGAAATCCATTATCAAAATTCTGAATGAGCATCCAGATATCGATGCTGTGCTTCCCACAATGGGAGGTCAGACAGCTCTGAATCTAGCCATAGATTGTGACAAAGCTGGAATCTGGAAGAAATACAACACCCGCATGATCGGTGTTGATATCGATGCAATTGATACCGCAGAAAACCGGGAGAAATTCAAAGCCTTGATGGAAAAAATCGGCGTTGGCGTCTGTAAAGGATCCACAGCTACCTCTTTTCTCCAAGGCAAAGAAATCGCACAAGAAATTGGATTTCCGCTAATTATTAGAGCTTCCTACACTTTGGGAGGAGCCGGTGGTGCATTTGTGGAGAAAGAGGAAGATTTCGAAAGACTTTTAGTGGCTGGCCTTCAGGCTTCTCCAGTTCATGAAGTGCTCATCGAGCAGAGTATTATGGGCTGGAAAGAATATGAGTTGGAGGTCATGCGGGACAATATTGGCAACATGATCGTGATCTGTTCGATTGAGAATTTTGATCCGATGGGAGTGCATACCGGAGACTCGATCACTGTAGCTCCGGCTATGACTTTGCCGGATACAACCTACCAGCGAATGAGGAATTATGCCATTACGATGATGAACAGCATCGGTAATTTCGCCGGAGGATGTAACGTGCAGTTTGCGGTGAGTCATGACAATTCTGAAATCATCGGAATTGAAATCAATCCGCGTGTGTCAAGATCCTCGGCTCTGGCCTCCAAAGCAACCGGCTATCCGATTGCTAAAGTGGCGGCCAAGCTGGCTATCGGTTACAACTTGGATGAATTGAGTAATTCCATTACCGGAACTACCTCCGCATTTTTTGAACCGACTATTGATTATGTGATCGTGAAGATCCCTAGATGGAATTTTGACAAATTCAAAGGTTCTGATCGTCGTCTTGGTCTATCCATGAAAGCGGTAGGTGAAGTGATGGGAATTGGAAGAAACTTTCAGGAAGCCCTTCAAAAAGCCTGTCAATCACTTGAAATCAAACGAAATGGTCTGGGAGCAGATGGCAAAGAGCTGAAAGATCAGGATAAAATTCTTTACTCGCTGGCTAATCCAAGCTGGAATCGTCTTTTCCATGTTTACGATGCTTTTAAGCTGGGAATTTCCTTCAGGACAATTCATGAACTCACTCAAATCGATAAATGGTTTCTCCGTCAGATTGAAGAACTGATCCATCTTGAAGGAGAAATCGAGAAACACGATATTGATTCTATTCCGGCTGAACTGATGGAGCTTGCCAAGAAAAAGGGCTATGCTGATCGGCAGATTGCACATTTATTGGATTGTTTGGAAAGCGAGGTTTTCGACAAACGATACAAGGAGATGGGTATCAAGCGAGTTTATAAGTTAGTGGATACTTGTGCCGCAGAATTTGAAGCGAAGACACCTTATTATTATTCCACTTTTGGGGAAGAAAATGAATCAGTCCGATCTGACCGTAAAAAGGTAGTGGTCTTAGGGTCTGGTCCGAATCGGGTCGGTCAAGGGATTGAGTTTGATTATTCCTGCGTACATGGAGTCTTGGCTGCAAAGGAATGCGGCTATGAAACGATAATGATCAACTGTAACCCGGAGACGGTTTCGACGGATTTCGATATTTCTGACAAGCTCTATTTTGAGCCGGTATTTTGGGAGCATATCTACGAAATCATTTTGCATGAAAATCCACATGGAGTCATCGTACAATTGGGTGGACAGACTGCCTTGAAGCTTGCCGAGAAGCTGGATAAATATGGGATTAAAATCATCGGTACCAGTTTTGAAGCCTTGGATCTTGCTGAGGACAGAGGAAGATTTTCGACCTTACTCAAAGAATTGGATGTGCCTTATCCAGAGTTTGGCACGATCCATAATACCGATGAGGCATTGGAACTTTGCAAGACAATCGGATTCCCGCTTTTGGTGAGACCATCCTACGTACTGGGAGGTCAGGGAATGAAAATTGTAATCAATGAGAAGGAACTCGAGCAGCACGTGGTCAATGTGCTTCGGGATATTCCAAACAATGAGATTCTTCTGGATCATTTTCTGGAGGGCGCGATCGAGGCAGAGGCTGATGCTATCTGTGATGGTGAAAATGTCTATATCATTGGAATTATGCAGCATATCGAGCCTGCAGGAATTCACTCAGGAGATTCTTACGCGGTTTTACCTCCATATAATTTGGGAGATTTGGTAATCCGACAGATCGAGACTTACACCCATAAAATCGCACTGGCACTCAAAACTGTGGGATTGATCAACATCCAGTTTGCGATCAAAAATGATAAGGTCTACATCATTGAAGCCAACCCAAGAGCGTCCAGAACAGTGCCTTTCATTTGTAAAGCTTACCGGGAACCTTACGTCAACTTCGCCGTAAAGGTGATGTTGGGTGAGAAAAAAGTGACGGATTTTGAATTCAAACCGTATAAAAAAGGTTATGCCATCAAAGAACCGGTATTCTCTTTCCACAAATTCCCGAATGTCAATAAAGAACTTGGGCCTGAAATGAAATCTACGGGCGAAGCAATCTACTTCATTGACGATTTGATGGACGATTACTTCCTGAAAATATACTCAGAACGAAACCTGTATCTGAGTAGATAAATTGAAAAGCTAAAAAAGAAAAAACCTTGTTAAAGTTTTTAATCATAGTACTTGGAGTGGGTTGGCTTTTGGGCCAACTCATTCGTTATTTCCTTAGATCCAAACTGGCCAAATTTGCACAGCATGTAAATGAAATGGCCAGGGAAGAACAGCGAGCCAGGCAACAGGCAAGCCGGCCTAAAGAGGGAGTGAATGTAGATTTTATTCCCAAGGAGCACCAGCAAAAACGTCAGAAAGACATTGATGGCGGAGAATATGTAGATTATGAAGAAGTGAAGGAATAATCCTTCACTTTTTTCTTTTACAGCAAAGAATAACTTTTGGATATAGCATTCAGCATGTAGAGGATTGCACTATCTTACATATTTAGCATGAGCT
>CAZFSC010000035.1:1845-26369 GCA_964521585.1 uncultured Limnohabitans sp. | reverse complement strand
GTGTATTTTTTTGCTCCGTTTGGGGTGAAATTTGGATCTTCAAGGACCTTAGAAACTCCTTGTCTCAATTGACCGATCTTGCGGATTTTTTGGGGTTCTGTTGCATGAAAATGTCCATTTACTACTCCTTCCTGTGGATGCCAAAGTCCAAAAGACTCAGTCACAGGGATCACCTCATGGATCTCATCGACATTCAGGTCCCCTCCGGTTCCGTAATAATTTTTGAGCAGCGGCATCACTGCCTTATACCATCTCTCCAGTACACCAGCTTTACGGGGATCGCTTGGATCAAAATTAATCCCGGATTTTGCACCGCCGATCGCAGGACCGGAGACAGTAAACTTCACTTCCATCGTTTTGGCGAGAGATTCCACTTCACGTTTGTCCAGCCCTTTTCGCATTCTGGTACCACCGCCGGCTGCCCCACCGCGGAGAGAGTTGATCACCACCCAGCCTTCTGCTTCAGATTCGCTATCGCTCCATTCAAAAACGATTTCCGGCTTTTTATTTTCAAACTTCTTTAATAATTCCTGCATCTATATTTGGGTTTTTTTGCGCTTAATTCCTGCGCAAAAATATAAAAATTAATAGCCCTACCTAGTCAGCGGAAAATGGACCAACTCATCCGAAGATCTTGCCCCCGCAGGAATCTTCCGTTGCACCGGTGACACTGCTCAGGCAATTATTCTCTCCTCTCATCCGGAGCACGCCAAGAAATCCAAATACCATGGCCTCTTTGAATTCGATGAGCTGGTTGCTGGCTTTGCACAAAGTGATTTTTCCTTTCAGTTGATTTTCAAGCGAATTCACGAAAAATGTATGGTATGCTCCGCCCCCTGTAAGTAAGATTTTGGCTGGAATCTGATTGGAAAAGTCTAGGATTACAGCTTCTATTTGCTGGGTATAGTGCGTTATCAGGGTAGCCAGAATATCCCTTTTATCAGCGTTTGTATCTCTGATCAGCGGCATAAAATCGCGTTCCAGGTCTTCTCTGCCCAAGGATTTGGCAGATTTTTTTTGATAAAAAGCAATAGAATTTAATTCAGCCAAAAGTTTTTGATCCACTGTTCCTTCACTGGCCCAGCGACCTTGATCGTCATAACTTGCTCCCAATTCCCTTGCAATTGGGTTTAGAAGCAGATTGAAGGGACAGACATCGAAGGCAATTCTTCTCCCTGCCTGATTCATACTGATATTAGCTATCCCTCCAAGGTTGAGGCAAAAGTCCATTTCCGGAAAAAGTAATTCATCCCCTATCGGTACCAAAGGTGCTCCCTGCCCTCCTTTTTGCACATCAAGCATGCGGAAATCATTGATTACTTTGATTTTACTCGCTTGATTTAGAGCCCATCCATTCCCGATTTGGAGACTAAGCCCCTTTTCCGGTTGATGAAAGACCGTGTGTCCATGGCTGCAAATGGCATCCGGCTGACAATGATACTTTTTGCAAAAGTCACTGACTTGCTCTCCCATCCACTTTCCAAAGCTCACATCAAGCAATGAAAGCGTCAAGGCATCGAGCTCATGGCTGTTCATCAGGCTTGTCTCGAGTTCTTTTGGGAAAGCGACAGTTTCTGCTTTCAAAATTTTAAAATCCCATGTCGTATTCTTTGTGAATTCGCAAAGTGCAATATCCAGACCGTCTCCCGATGTCCCAGACATCAATCCAATCACAGTGTAGCGAACGGCCTCCATAGGTTAAATTTTGTTAAGTAAACGCAAGGCCAAAGATAAATTAACATTGATAAAATGACCTACTTTTTATAATGGCTAATTTGGGGGACTTATTTAAATCTCTTGGCAAATCTGATCGTCGACATAGGTAACACAAGAATCAAAGCAGCTCTTTTCGGAGAGGGAAATCTGCTTTGGGAGTCGGTATTCGATGATTTGAAACAGGCCCAAGTCAGTTTCAAGTCCCTCCATTTTGAGCATTGTCTGATTAGCTCGGTCCGGTGGAGTGAGGAAGAGCTACAAAATGCCTTTGATTTTGAGTTTCTGTTTTTGAATCATGAAACGAAGCTTCCAATTATAAATCGCTACGGTAGTCCTAAGACTCTTGGACTTGACCGAATAGCAGCAGCAGTGGGCGCCTGGTCCAAATCAGATAACCAACCGGCATTGGCGATTGATCTGGGGAGTTGCATTACCTATGAACTGGTCACTGCTGCAGGAGAATATTTGGGTGGGGCGATCAGCCCTGGACTGGCCATGCGTGCCAAAGCAATGAATCAATTCACAGCCCGGCTGCCTTTGGTGGAGCTAAAACCAATCCCGGAAGAATTATATGGAAAAAATACGGTACAGTGCATGCAGATCGGGGTATGGGCTGGAGTTAGTCATGAAATTAAGGGGCAGATCCAATCCTATCAACAGGAATTTCCACAAATTAAGGTCTTTGTTTGCGGAGGAGATGCACAATCTTTTGATTCATTGGTAAAAGACCACATATTTGTAGTCCCAAATTTGGTCCTGTTTGGACTGAATTCTATTCTAAATCATAATGTTGAGTAAAATCAAATTGCAATTGCTGGGTGTGCTCTGCACCCTTTTCTCTTTTAATACCGTCATCGCGCAGACTAGTTCTTCGACCTATAGTGCTTTGGGACTAGGGGAATTTAATTATTCAGGGAGTGCCACGAATCAAGGGATGGGTGGACTCGGTATAAGTTACGGTACAGGCTGGAGTGTGAATTTTGTAAACCCAGCCTTGTCAACCCGAAATACCATATTCAATTTCGAAGCAGCACTGAATTATAAGAGAATCAGGGCAAATAACGGCACCGAGAACTCCAACGTGGACGGTGGAGGATTATCCTATGTGGCTTTTTCGCTTCCTGTCAAATCAGGTAAAACCACACTTGGACTTGGATTGAACCAAATCAGTTCGGTTAATTACCGATTGCGAATCAATAGTTTGGTCAACAATGCCGCTATCAATGCAAGTAATTTTATAGAAGGAGATGGAGGAATATCTGAGGCCTATCTTAGCTTGGGATATGCGGTGGGCAAAAACCTCAGCCTGGGAGTTCAGGGTTCTTATCTTTTTGGCTCCACCATCCGGACCAACCAGCTTACCCTGACGGACCTTCAAGGAGTGGAAGTAGGTGTCCCATCTGAATATTATGAAAGATTAACAGTTTCCGATGTAGCCTATAAGCTAGGTGCTCATTACCAGATTCCGATGGGTGCCCGCAAGAATTTACACCTCGGTGCTATCTATGAGAATCTAGGCGATGTGAACGGAAAGGCATTTGCCAAACTTGCTGCCTTCGGACAGGCAGATGATCCTGACACAGACGGTGATCTGATTGCCAATGATGAGCCTGGAAGCGTTTATATACCAGCTCGTTATGGGTTCGGATTGACCTTCGAGAAGATGAATAAATTTGCCATCGGACTGGAGGGACAGTACCAGGATTTTAATCAATATCGGGCCTTTTTGGACGACCCGACACGGCTTCAGGAGGCCATTAAAATCGGACTTGGAATCCAATTTGTCCCAAATTACCTTGCCATAGACAACGCATTAAAGCGCAGTACTTACCGCTTTGGAGTGGAGTTTCAGCAAACTCCATACTTCCTCAACCAGACTAATATCAATGATCTTGGCATTAACTTTGGAGCTTCCCTACCACTGAATCAGCTATCATTAATGAATGTCGCAATGAAGGTCGGACAAAGAGGAACAACCGATAACGGGCTCATCCGAGAGAGATACATCAACTTCACTTTAGGCTTTTCATTAAATGATAATAGTTGGTTCTACAAACGAGTATTTGAATAAATCAATAACAATCAAGATCAAAGCTGGAAATTACTTTTGCCATAAAAATTAATATCCTTAAACTTGATCCCCGAATTAAACCGAATTAAAAAGATGAAACTGAAAGCTACATTATTGGGTCTATCTGCGCTCCTTATGGCAGGTATGGTTCAAGCGCAAGAAGGCTGGAATTGGCCTTCTGATCCAGCAAAAGAGGCAAAAGCAAGAGAATTGAATGCTGCCTATACGGATTACATGAAGTCAGAGCAATTTGTGGATGCTACTCGTCCATTAAACTGGCTATTGGTAAATGTGCCAGATTTGAATGAGTCAATTTATATTAATGGAGTTTTGGTCTATGAAGGTGCAGCAAATGAAGTCACCGATGCTGCTAAGAAGGCTGTTTATCAAGACTCTGTGATTGCCATCTATGAAAAAAGAGGTGAGCTTTTCAATAATGAGCCAAATTGGATTGAAAACAAGGCCTATTATGGCTATAAGTTTTACAAAGACGATAAGGAAAAACTAAAAATCCCTATTGCTGATTTTGAAAAGGCTTTAGAATTAAACCAAAAGATTAATTATCAATTGGTGCCGGCTTATTTCAACTTGGTTTATAGAAACTACGCCTATCATCAGGCCTATACAGGCGAGCAGATTCTGGCTATGTTTGAAAACCTGAATAATCTCCTTGATGCTGAGGCTGGTAAGGGTACTGATGTATCTAGTCAAAAAGGTAACATGGAGCAACTATTGGCGGCTATGGAATTGATCGATTGTGATTTTATCGAAAAAACCATGGGTCCAAAATTGAAAGCAGATCCTACCAACGAAGCATTGGCTGATCAGATTTTCAAGTATGCAGTGCAGTACAAGTGTTTTTCTTCAGATGCTTTTATGATGGCTTTGGAGATGAAGCACGCGAAAGAACCGACGTTCTCTACTTCTCAGGTCATCGCCATGAGATACGTACAGCAGGATCAGCTTGAAAAGGCACAAGATATGTGGGAGCAAGCATTGAAATATGCAGAGAATGCTGCCCAAAAGGCGGAAGTGCAAATGGAGCTTGCTGTAATTCATGCCAAGCAAGGAAGAAAATCGGCTGCAAGAGCAGCTGCGAGAGAAGCAGCAAACCTGGATTCTTCCAAGACTTCAGATGCGTATTCATTAATCGGAGGTCTTTATATGAACTCTTTCAATGATTGTAAAGGCGGAGAAAGCCGTGCAAAAGATTATTCAATCTTTATCGCAGCATACAATGCTTACCAAAAAGCAGGAGATTCTCAAGGCATGGCAAATGCTAGAGCTAGATTCCCATCCAAAGAGGAATTGTTTACAGAAGGACTCCAAGTTGGCTCTACTGTGAATACAGGTTGCTGGATTGGTGAGAATGTCACCCTTGCGACAAGAGACTAAGTAATTCAATATATTTCAAAAGGCAGTCTTTAAGACTGCCTTTTTTAGTTTAATCAAACTTATCTATCCGAGGAATATGAGAACTATCTTCAAACTGACATTGGTTATTTTTTCATTTTTGGCTTTTGGCTGTCGTGAGGATGTGGATACGGCTTCGCTTCAGCGCTACGATGGGCCTATCAACACTGCGTTCAACATTCATCTGGTAGAAAGTGATTCGGCAATAATTCGGTCTGATATCAAGGCTCCCAAACAGCTTGAGTATGCCAATGGGAACATCGAGTTTCCAGACGGAATAGAAATCCAGTTTTTTGAAAAAGATGGATCATTGGGGACTACACTCCGGGCCGATAAAGGATATTACCTCAAATCTGAAAATCTGTATAAAGGCGTGGGAGATGTGCAGGTTAAAAACTTGATTAAGGATCAACAACTTCAAACAGAGGAAATTTTTTGGAATCAGGCCGAGGAAAAAATCTATACTGACAAGTTTGTGACAGTAAGGGAGAGACAGACGCTATTCAATGGCACGGGCCTGGAAGCAGATCAATCCTTCACGACTTATAAACTGAAAAACGTAAGAGATAGCAGGACCTTACTTCCTGGCGAGGGGATGTAAAACGAAATCAAATTTCTTTCATTTACTTTGTATTCTAATTCACCTGAGAAAATCAACTCGAATTGAAACTCGCAGACGTACTCATTCTTTCGCTTTCTTTGGCTTTGATAATCATTGGAATCCATCAAACGATGACCCAGGGGGTCGGGGCATCCTATGCGATTTTCATGTTTGCAGTAGCTTTATTATTTTGGTTTCAGTACCGGAAAATGAAAAAACCAGCAGAAGAACCTCCGGCCGAAAAAAAGAAATCCAAACCCTCCAAAAAACGCTGAAATGGAAGTTTCCTATTTTATTTATGTGATTATCACATTGATTTTTTCAGCGTTCTTTTCCGGAATGGAGATCGCTTTTATCTCCTCCAACAAACTTCAGATTGAATTGCAAAACAAACAGGGCGATCTGACTGGAAGACTATTGAGTGTATTTGTACAGCGTCCGGGTCAGTTCATCGGAACCACGCTGATGGGCAATACGATCTCTTTGGTGCTGTATGGTATTTTTATGGCTTATTTGATGGATGAGCCGCTCCGGAGGATTTTGCCTGAAGCATTGAATAACGAGGGATTCATACTTTTTGCGCAGACGATCACCTCCACCTTGATTGTATTGATTACCGCAGAGTTTTTGCCGAAGAGCCTTTTCATGCTGAATCCAAACAGCATGTTAAATTTCTTTGCGCTGCCATTTTGGGTGATATATGTGATTATCTATCCGATTGTTTGGGCCACGGTTTGGCTTTCCAGATTTTTCATCACGAAGATTCTCCGATTGGAATACAGCGAGGATAAACCGGTTTTTACAGTGACTGATCTCAATAGCTTTGTCCAAAATCACCTGACCAAAGCCAAAGAGGAGGGCCATGTGGATATAGATACAAAGATTTTTGACAATGCGGTCGAATTTAAGACGGTCCGCGTCAGGGAATGCATGGTTCCCCGGACGGATATCGTCTCGGTAGAAGTGAGTGATCCCATTGAAGATCTGAAAGCTGTATTTGAAGAGAGTGGCCATTCTAAAGTAATTGTCTATCGGGAAACCATTGACGATGTGATAGGCTATTGTCATCAATTAGAGCTTTTTAAAAAGCCGAAGACCATCGAAGAGATCCTGACCCCTATTATTATTGCCCCTGAATCTGCCTTGGCAAATGAACTTTTGATTCAGTTTATTCAGGAGCGAAAAAGCCTGGCTTTGGTAGTGGATGAGTTTGGGGGAACCAGCGGCATCGTATCTATGGAAGATATTATTGAAGAAATTTTCGGGGAGATTGAGGATGAATACGACAGTGATGATCTGATGGAGCAGAAAATTTCCGATCAGGAATTTGTCCTGAGTGCCCGGCATGAGATTGATTATCTCAACGACAAATATGATTGGGATTTGCCCATAGGAGACTTTGAGACCTTGTCTGGCTTGATTTTGTCCCTCACAGAGAATCTCCCCAAGAAAGGAGAGTCGGTTACTTTTGGTCCCTATACCTTTACCATCGTGGCCAAGCAAGAGCATCGGATTGAAACAGTTAGGCTAAAAATTAACTCTTCCGGGATTTTTTAGATAAGGCTTTGATTCAGAATATATTTTGAATTTCGTTACTAATGCTATTATTTTGCGACTCCTAAAAAAGCGTAGTAACAATAATGGCGTTAATTAAACAAATTAGACAGCGGACAGGTCTCGCAATCGGTGTAATCGCCGGCGGGTTAATTTTATTCCTCCTAGGAGGTGATCTACTCAGTCCAAATTCCTCACTCCTCAACTCAGGTCAAAACATCGTTGGTGAAATCGCAGGTGAAGAAATCACCTATGAAGAATACATCCAAAAGGTGGAGGAAGTCAAAGTAGCTTACCAACAGCGAACCGGAAGAGCTCCATCTGAAGTGGAGATGTATACCATTCGTGAGCAGGCATGGCAGGCAATGATCGTGGAGCGTGTATTCAGAGAAGAATATGAGAAGCTAGGATTGATGATCTCCGATGCAGAATTGGTAGACATGGTCCAGGGAAAAAACATCGTACCTGAATTGCGCCAGCAGCTTGTCAATCCCACCACAGGTGAGTTTGATAAAAGTCAGCTGATCGCATTTCTTCAGTCATTGGAAACTGCAGATCCTGCTCAACAAGCTTTTTGGGCACAGCAAGAAAAACTTTTTGCCGACTCCAGACTTCGAATCAAATACGACAATCTTCTAGCTACTTCCGAGTTTACTACTCAGGCGGAAGCTAAGATGGAGTATAAAGCCGCAAACACTATCGCTGATGCGTCTATTCTATATATCCCCTATTATGCAGTGGCTGATGATGCGGTGCAGATAGAGGAAAGTGAATTGAAAGCTTACTTGAATAAAAACAAGGAGAAATTCAAAACCGGAAATTCTGCCGATATCGAATACGTAAGTTTCGGTATCCTACCCAGTGGAGAAGATTCTACGGAAGTGATCACTGAGATCACAGCGTTGACCGAAGAGCTTAAGGCCACTGAAAATGATTCGACTTTCGCCAGCAGGAATTCTGATAATCCTACCGCATTTTACACCTTCAAACCGGGCGAAGAATTGCCTGCTAATCTGGTGTCCAATGCTGGTGAGCAATTAGTGGAAGGTACTGTCTACGGACCTTACGTGACTACAAATAGCTCTTATGTTACCTATAAGATTTCTGACAGATACGAAGGCACGCCTCGGATGAGAGCATCTCATATTCTTTTTGGTACAGAAGGAATGGATGAAGCTGCCAAAGCTGCGGTGAAGTCTCAAGCTGAAGAAGTTCTTGCTAGTTTGAAGGCTGATGGGAATTTTGTGGTAGCTGCAAGACAATATGGTCAGGATGCTACGGCTCAAAATGGAGGTGACCTTGGCTGGTTTGCGAAGGAAGATTTCGTAACCCCATTTGCCGAAGCGGTATTTTCAGCAAAGTCTCCAGGGATTATTCCAAGTTTGGTGGAAACCGAATATGGCTATCATATCATTCAGGTTACTGAAATGCCTAAAACTACCTACACTAAGGTAGCTACGATCGAGAAAGAATTGGTAGCAAGTGATGCGACTCGCAATGAGGCCTTCCGAAATGCAGATGCTTTTGCCGCCAATTCGGGCAATAGAAATCAGTTTACAGAAAATGCCGAGGAAAATAATTACAGAATCCTTCAGGCAAACGATGTAGATGCCGGCGCAAGGAATATCAATAATCTTACTAATGCTCGTGAGATTGTCCGATGGGCATTTTCAGAAGCTTCCAAAGGTCAGGTCTCTTCTGTTTTTGAATTAGACAATGCCTATGTAGTCGCTACACTTGTCAGCAAGAAAGAAGAAGGAGAAGCGGAGTTGGACGATGTGAGGGAGCAAGTAACTACCCAAGTGAGGAACGACAAAAAAGCGGCTCTGATCAAGTCAAAACTTCAAGGCTTGAATACTTTGGATGCAATGAAGTCGGTCTATCCGGAAGCTGCTTCGCTGAATGAGATTCCAGATCTTAAATTGGGTTCTTCAGTGATTCCTGGAGTTGGATTTGCGCCAAGAGCGGTAGGTGCAATTTTCGGAATTAAAGAATCCCAAGTGACCCAGCCGATCCAAGAGGATATCGGAGTCATAATCGCCAAACTTAACAATTTGATACCAGCTGCTGAAATCGGTGATTACAGCGGATTCCAGAGTCAATTGACCCAAAGCTCTTCCCAGCGGATTTCTTATCAAGTCATGATGGCGCTTCAGGATTTGGCCAATGTCAAGGATTATCGATACAAATTCTTCTAAATAAGAATACGTTAAATTGAACCCATGCCCACTAGCATGGGTTCTTTGTTTGATGTCTATTAGAAATTGATGTTAATGAAAAAAGAATTCGATAAAATTTCCTTCAAAGAAAAGCTATTGGCGAGTGGACAATTTCCAATGCTCTACATGTTTAAATTTATTGTTCCGAAAGAAAGAGAGCATGAAATCAAGGCACTCTTTCCCAAGAATGAAGTAGAGGTCAAAAGCAGTTCAGGAGGAAAATATCTCAGCGTTACCATCCAATCCATGATGGACACGCCTGATCAGATTATCGAGATTTATGAAAAAGCTTCGATAGTCGAAGGTTTAATTTCACTTTAACCCAAAAATATCATGTGGAAAGAAGAAGATAACAAACTCAAAAGAACTTTTAAATTCGGGGATTTTCAGGAGGCATTTGCCTTTATGACCCGCGTAGCTTTTCTTGCAGAGGCGCAGCAGCACCACCCCAATTGGAGCAATGTTTATAACACCGTGGAGATTGAGCTGACTACGCACGACGAAGGCAACAAGGTGACAGAAAAAGATCGCAAATTAGCCAAAGCGATAGATAAGATCAGCTAATGAATGAGAATCCAGTAAGTCTTTTTTTGGTGCCTACTCCGATCGGTAATCTAAAAGACATCACTTTAAGGGCAATTGAAATATTAAAAAGTGCCGATGTCATACTCGCCGAAGATACCCGCACCAGTGGGGGCTTGCTCAAGCATCTTGAGATATCACGTCCGCTTCAGAGTTATCATATCTTTAATGAGCACAAGACTGTTCAAAGGCTGGTAGACCGAATGAAATCAGGGGAGGTTTTTGCCTTGATCAGTGATGCCGGCACCCCCGCCATTTCCGATCCCGGGTTTTTACTAGTTCGGGAAGTCTTGGGAGCAGGATTGGAAGTTCAATGTCTGCCTGGACCGACTGCTCTTATCCCAGCCTTAATAAATAGTGGCCTGCCCAACGACCGTTTTGTTTTTGAAGGCTTTTTGCCACATAAAAAAGGGCGAAAAACCAGAATCGAAAACCTGCTCGAGGAAGTTCGTACCATGGTTTTCTATGAATCTCCCCACCGATTGATTAAGACCTTGGAGCAATTTGCCGAAGCTTTTGGAGGCGACCGCCAGGCCTGCGTATCTCGGGAATTGACCAAACTGCATGAAGAAAATGTCAGAGGCTCATTGGCAGAATTGATTGACTATTACCAAAACCACCCTCTCAAAGGTGAAATAGTACTTACTGTAGCGGGGAAAAACCCCAAAGCCTAAAATTAGAATGATCGAAAAAATACAATTGGCCACGCTCTTGGAACAAACCCAAGAGATAGCTAAAGAAGCAGGAGCGTTTATCCGAAAGGAAAGACAGACTTTCAATCTTGATAAGGTAGAACATAAAGGACTGAACGACCTCGTATCCTATGTGGATAAGGAAGCAGAAAAAATGATTGTTTCCAGGTTGAGAAAAATCCTTCCGGAGGCGGGTTTTATCACTGAGGAAGGAACCGCTGTCAATAATGCGGGAGAACTTACCTGGGTCATCGATCCGCTGGACGGGACTACCAATTTTATTCATGGATTACCGGTTTTTGCAGTGAGTATTGCGTTGATGAAGAAAAACGAGGTAATCTTAGGAGTAGTCTACGAAGTCAATCGCCATGAATGTTTTTATGCCATGAAAGGCGGAGGGGCCTATTGTAACGATACCAAAATCCGAGTTTCCGGTGCTAAGACACTTTCGGAGTCTTTGATAGCGACCGGATTTCCCTACTACAATTTTGAATTGGTTGATAAATACATGGCTGCGCTTAAGGAATTGATGAAGTCTACTCACGGCCTTCGGAGATTGGGAAGTGCAGCGGTGGATCTCTGCTATGTGGCTTCAGGTCGCTCGGAGGGTTATTTCGAATACAATCTCAATTCTTATGATGTGGCCGCCGGTGCCTTGATCGTTGAAGAGGCAGGTGGGACTGTGACCGATTTTAAAAAGGGAAGGGATTTTATCTTTGGCCGTCAGATTGTCTCTACCAATGGATTGATCCATCAGGAATTTTTGGACAAAGTCGAGTCGATTTTATTGCATTAAAAAATACCATACGATCACAGTCAGAATTGAGATTGGAATTCCTAATCCTGATAACAAAGCGGCAAGCTTAGGCCTCAATTCATATTGAATGGCCACCAATGATCCCGTGATCATGGGGGCCATTCCACTTTCCAGCACCGTAGTCTGGAGTGTAATTGGATTCATCGAATCAAAATTTCGGTAAATCAGCCATACCAAAGCTGGAGCAAGAAGCAATCGGTAGCCCATACCTAGCCAGAAATGATAGGATCTAAGTGAATCGAAATCCACAGAGAAGCGCATCCCAATGGCAAAAATCGATACCGGGACCATCGTGGAGGCGATCAGCTCTGCTGGAGATAAAATAAATTCCGGGGTAGACCATCCAAGCAGATTCATTCCAAGGGTAAGAAGTAAAAAGAGAAAGGGCGGGAACCGCAAAACTCTCAAAGGAATTTTTGACAGAGCTGTTTCCTGATGGGAGTAAATCGAGGCTACTAAAATCGCCACAGAAGATACGAGTAAGAAGGATCCCCCTTGATCGATCAGTAAGGCAATCGGTAATCCTTCTTTTCCAAGTAGACCTTCGATCACCGGAAACCCAAGAAAAGAAGTATTGGCAAGCCCAGATACCACTACCAGACATCCAGTAGTTGCCGCATCCCATTTCAGTATTTTACCCAATGTGCCAAAGAGCAGCCATGAAAGAAAAAAGGTAAGCCAGGCGGCTGAAATCGGAAGCAACAAATCCCAACCTAAATCGATTTTGGGAATGTAGAGCAAAGCTAAAGCGGGTAAGACAAGATTGAATAAATAAAAATTAACCCATTTACTGATTTTTGGCAGCGTTCGATGGGCTTGACGCTGTACGAATACTCCCAAAAAAAGAAAAAGTACTGCTACGAGGGCATTAATCATTCTGAAAAATTATAAAGTAATTATTTTATTAACATAAAATTAATTTATTAAAATTGTACCTGCTTGATTATCAGATTACTTTTGCTTCATAAAAAACCCAAGTCATGACTAAACTAATACCGATTTTTATAGATGGGAAAAAGTGGATCCAAATTTCGCAACTTTCCCAAGAACAGGCCAGAGTACTCAAATCTTGGATTCCGGTTAATAGTTTGAGGAAAATTCTGTTTCAGGGAATAGAATTGACTGAATGTTTGGAATTCGATACCTATGAGTATTGGTTTAAAACCCATCAGATGACCAATCAGAAACAAGCCCATTTGGATTTTTAATCCAGTCCGTAATTTTTTCGTTTTTCCTTAAAGTATTTTTCCAAGTCGGGATAGAAACTGCTCTCAGCGAGGGGTACCCCGTCCAAGATCAGTTCCATGCCTCCTTCTTCTTGATCTCGATTGAGCTGTATTCCCTCCAATAAATAGATCAACTCCTCGAGCATCAATTCCTCATCCACACTGGAGGGATAAATCAGATAATCGTTGCCGTAAAAATCGATTGCTTCAAACTGGATTTTACCTTCTATCTGATGCGCATAGATACTCAGTTGCTCCCCCCATTTACTTTCAGGGTAGCTCAACCTCACCAGTAGAACAGAAGTGCTTTCACCTGTGAAATAGCTCTCAGGGCGGAATTTGAAATCAATCATCTTTCAAAAATAGGGATTCATTTTTAATCCAATTTGTGATATGATTTTTGGATTGGATAATCGGGACTTTCGGGCTATTTTTGACCCTATTTGATTTCAATACAGAACTGAAAGTACTTTCCACAAGAGCTTACCAACCCCTGATTATGAAAAGAGATTCGCGCATTTTTGACCTTATTGCCAAAGAAGAAGACAGACAAAAAAGAGGAATTGAGCTGATTGCCTCAGAAAATTTCACCAGTAAACAAGTCATGGAGGCAGCTGGTAGCGTATTGACCAACAAATATGCTGAAGGCCTTCCGGGTAAGCGATATTATGGGGGTTGTGAAATCGTAGATCAGATCGAGCAATTGGCTATTGATCGAGCCAAGGAATTATTTGGTGCGACTTGGGCCAATGTGCAGCCACATTCGGGAGCGCAGGCTAATGCTGCGGTTTTCTTGGCTTGCCTGAAGCCGGGGGATGCAATTCTCGGATTCGATCTCTCCCATGGAGGGCACTTGACACATGGTTCTCCGGTCAATTTTTCAGGGAAACTTTATGATCCTCATTTTTATGGGGTGGAGGAAGAAACTGGCCTTATAGATTATGATAAAGTAGAGTCCAAGGCGCTTGAGGTGAAGCCTAAGCTGCTGATTTGTGGAGCCTCTGCATACAGCCGTGACTGGGATTACGAGCGTCTGAGAGATATCGCAGACCAGGTAGGAGCCATCTTGCTGGCAGACATATCCCATCCATCCGGATTAATAGCAAAGGGTCTATTAAAAGATCCACTTGATTATTGTCACATCGTGACCACTACGACGCATAAAACACTCCGTGGACCCCGGGGAGGTTTGATTTTGATGCGTGAAGATTTCGATAATCCATTTGGCATAACCAATCCAAAAGGTGAACTGCGTAAAATGTCCGCGCTACTTGATGGAGGAGTTTTCCCAGGTACCCAAGGAGGTCCATTAGAGCATATCATCGCAGCAAAAGCGATTGCTTTTGAGGAGTGTCTTTCCGACGAATACATGCATTACATTTTGCAGGTGAAAAAAAATGCATCCGTAATGGCAGAACAGTTCGTAAGTCTCGGGTATAAGTTAATCTCTGGAGGAACAGACAATCACCTGATGCTAATTGACCTTAGAAATAAAGAACTCACTGGAAAAATCGCCGAAGAAACGCTCGGAAAGGTGGATATTACCATCAATAAAAACATGGTTCCATTTGATACCAAGTCTCCATTTGTCACCTCTGGAATGCGTGTCGGAACTGCAGCAGTCACTACCCGTGGCCTGAAAGAAGATGATATGAAAAAGATCGTGAACATGATTGATCGTGCTTTGAGCAATCATGATAATGATGCCGAATTAAACAAAATCAAAGAGGAGGTAAATTCCTGGATGATTCAATTTCCACTCTACTAAGTAGTAACTAACTAACGTGGCCCTAGATCAATATCAAGAAGAAGAGGAAGAAGGAGGAATGTCCTTTTTGGACCATTTAGAAGCTTTGCGCTGGCACTTGCTTCGCTCGGTTTCTGCCATCCTCATATTTACTGTCGTGGCATTCCTTGCAAAAAACATCGTATTTGGAATGATTATCCTTGGACCTTCCCGGGTTGATTTCTTCACTTACAGATGGCTCTGCGAATTAAGTGCTTATGTAGCGATGCCCGCCCTTTGCATCGATGAATTGCCATTTACGATTCAAAGTAGGCAGATGACCGGGCAATTTTCAATGCACATGACCTCCAGTTTTATGGTGGGATTTATTGTGGCTTTCCCTTATGTATTTTGGGAAGTCTGGAAATTCATCAGCCCCGGCTTATATGATCAAGAGCGAAATGCGGCTCGAGGAGCAGTTTTCTTTGTGAGTTTGTTGTTCTTTTTGGGCGCTGCATTCGGATATTTTGTACTGGCACCGCTTTCGATAAATTTTCTGGCAAACTATCAATTGGATCCTACCATCCTCAATGAATTTGATATCACCTCCTATGTGAGTACATTGACCATGCTGGTGATGGCCTCTGCAATCATGTTTCAGCTGCCAGTAGTAGTATATTTCTTGGCTATGTCGGGTTTGGTGTCTTCAGTCATGCTGAAAGCATATAGACGGCATGCCATTGTGGTGATTTTGATTTTGGCAGCGATTATCACTCCTCCCGATGTGATCTCACAGATTTTGATTGCAATGCCGATTTTAGTATTATATGAAGCGGGAATTCAAATCGCCAAACGACTTGAAAAAAAGCGCGCACTCAAGCAGGCAGAAAGCGATATTAATGATGCCCTATAATTCTAGATAGATAATAATCATGTCAAAAAAAATAGCTATTGGAGGCGATCATGCCGGATTTGAATACAAAGAACAACTCGTAAAAAAACTGGAATCTCTGGGATATGAAGTCAAAGATTTTGGACCTTTTTCAGAAGATTCTGTAGACTATCCGGACTATGTCCACCCATTGTGCTCAGCCATCCAAAAAGGAGAGTATGAACAAGGGATCGTCATCTGTGGAAGTGGAAATGGGGTCGCCATAACTGCCAACAAACATCAAGGAATCCGGGCTGCGCTTTGTTGGAATGAAGCCATTGCACTGCTGGCCAGAAGGCATAATGACGCAAATGTGATTGCTCTGCCCTCCAGATTCATTGCGTATGAACTAGCCGAAAAACTGGTGGAATCATTTCTCACTACCGAATTTGAAGGGGGCCGCCATAAAAATAGAGTGAAAAAAATCCCCTGCGGATAAGCGTATCAATTTCCGATCAGATCCCGAAGTGAATAGAATTTGCTTCGGGATTTTTTTATTCCAAGAAACCTTGAGAAAGAAATATTATCTAATCTCTTCTGGATAATGAAAGGAAAGGGGGTAATTCTACAAACTACGATCTACAAAGAGCAGGACGATAATAGGATCTTAAAGCAAACGTCTTTTGGGAAGGATCTTTATTTTAAGCGGAATACACCTGATTTAATTTTGTTGTAATCGTCCTTTAGACTAGGAAATTGATCTAACAATTCTTCGAAATCCCCATTTGGGTCCAATACCAATTGGGCTTTTTGAATTTGCAGGAGCTGGTAAATACGAGCTTTTTCGGCAAGTCCTCGCTCTTGCTCCAAATAAATTTTGGTCAGTTCGTAATTTAAAAACGGCCCTCCGAGAGGAGAGTTAAAATAAGGATCGATCTCATTTCCCATAATCATGAGGGAGGAGGTGTTCAACTCCTCGCTTTCTTTGATTAGATATTTCGGGTCACTGAAACTCTGCCAATACCACCAACTGGCTAGTGGTAATCCGATGATTAATATAAAAAAACATAGACTGGAGATAAATCCCTTTTTGAACGTAATAAAAAACTGGGTAATCAAATAAGTCAATGCTGGTACAAAAATGACTAGTTGATATCCTGCCTGACGTTTGATCAAGAGAAACTCAAACGCAGAAAAGATCAACCAAAAAATTACCAGTTGCCGCTGCTTTTGTTGATTGATAGTGGATCCCCGAAAAACAGTGGATATAAAATACCCAACCAGAGCAATTAAAATTGGAAATGCCCCCAATTTAAGCCAATCAAAAACACTCTGATAGATTGTTTTCACCTGCCTTAAAGAAAGCGGCCAGATGTTCATCGCTTCATTCAACCCTTCGTTCCAGAAATAAAATACGCCGATCAAAAGAATCGGCAAAAGATAGCCGATCAGGGATAAGGTTAATTGACGAAATGAAAATCCGCTGATGGCTATTCCGGTAAAAACCAGATAAGGCAAAAACAGCAGGTAATTTGGTTGGAAACCAGCGGCTATTCCTGCATAAAGGCCAATAAGCAAGGTAGATTCCGTGTTTTCTTTTTGCAATACGGTCTGCGAAAACAATTGACCTAATGCAAGTATGAGGAAAGTGCTTCCCAAAAGGGTTGGACTCAAACTGAGCATATCAAATGAAAAATGAAATAAAGCCGCCATGATGATGGCAGGTAGATAGGTGTTTTCTTCAAAAGCCCGGAATTTGATCAAGACAGAGTTCCAATACAAAATCTGAAACAGAATCAAGGCTCTGCCGATCAGCTCATAAGCAAGTTGGCTTTTCCCAAAAATCAAATCGACTATCATAAAAAATGCCGCTGACAGAGGCCCGGTATCATCAATGATATCTTTATACAGTAAAAAACCATCTCCCACCCGCTCACCTAATATAACCCAGGTCAGCTGTGTGATCGTAAAAGGAAAAGGATGGATAATAAGATAGGCTAAAGTCAGAATCAGAAAATAAATTCCAATTCCGATTAGCCTGAAGGGATCATTGACTCTGAAGAAACTTAACAAGGTATTTGATAAAAGTAAAGTGTAGCTTTTGCCCGAAATTAATCCATGCCCAACTATTTCGCTAAATTTGTACCATTAAATACTTGAAATGGAAAGTAAAAGACAGCAAAAACATTCAAAACTGCTCCAAAAAGAGCTTGGAGATATTTTTCAAAAGGAAGCAAAACACTTGGTTGGCCGAGCGATGGTGACCATTACCCATGTGATGGTTTCACCTGATCTTGGTTTTGCTAAGGTGTATTTGAGTTTTCTGAATGCCGATCCAAAAGCAACTTATGAGCTGATCAATGATCATAAAAAAGAAATAAGGCATGCTTTGGCCAAGCGGATCGGTAAATCCGTTCGGATTATTCCTGAAATAGCCTTTTTCCCGGATGATTCAGCTTCCTATGCCCAGCACATGGATAAGGTGATATCCGATCTTAATATTCCCCCTGCTCCAGAGTCGGAAGACGAGGAAGAGGATTAATTCTAGACTCTTGAATCTTAGCTTTTTCATCGCGTCCAGATACTTTCGCAGCAAAAAGAAGCGAAACTTCATCACCATTTTATCTATCATCTCCATCATTGGTGTGGCGGTAGGTACGATGGCTTTGGTGATTGTGATGTCTGTATTCAATGGCTTGGAGGATTTGATCAGAGGCCTCTTTGCGAGTTTCGATGCGGAACTTAAAATTGAAGCTGTAAAGGGAAAGAGTTTTCAAACCAGTGAAGAGTGGCTGGATAGCATCCGCAATCTGGAAGGGGTAGCGATTCTCACTGAAGTGATTGAAGACAACGCGCTTTTGGAATACGATGGCAATCAAATGATCGGAAGATTGAAAGGC
The DNA here is from genome assembly GCA_964521585.1 of uncultured Limnohabitans sp. GTDB lineage: Bacteria > Bacteroidota > Bacteroidia > Cytophagales > Cyclobacteriaceae > Algoriphagus. The sequence continues at coordinate 7,981 of CAZFSC010000035.1, read as the reverse complement.
GTTTCTGACAATTTTCTGGATCAGGGGAGATTTTCCAAGGGATATTTTTGGGGAGATACTACCCTGGGTACTGACCTGAGACCCGCCGCTATTCTGGGGCGAGGAGTAGGCTTCTTCTTATCGGTCAATTTGGATAATCAAAATGTCCCATTGAAAGTATTTTATCCCAAGGCTCCAAGAAGTGCAGCTACCATCGATCCAAGTCAGCTATATGCGACGGATTTTTTGGAGCCAGCGGCTTTCTTCAGTGTGGAGCGACAGTTTGATGATGAATATGTAATCGCCCCGCTTTCATTTACCCGTGATCTATTGAATTATGGCAACAAGCGAACTTCACTGGAAGTGAAGGTGGCCGAGGGGTATTCGATTGACGAGGTCCAAGACCGCATCAACGCACATTTGGGCTCAGATTTTTTGGTTAAAAATACCGATGAACAACACGCCGGGCTATTAAGGACAGTTCAATTGGAAAAATTCTTCGTTTTTCTTACGCTCACTTTTATTCTTGCCATTGCTTCCTTCAATATCTTCTTTTCGCTGAGTATGCTTGCTATCGAGAAGAAAAAAGACATTGCAGTGCTCAAAGCGATGGGAGCCCCAGTCCAGTTAATCCGGAAGATTTTTTTGAAACAAGGAGCTCTGATTGCTTTTACGGGGGCAGCTATAGGGCTCGTTCTTGGCTACATTGTATGTTGGCTGCAGCAGACATTCGGCTTGGTTTCATTGGGAATTTCCTCTGCGGTAGTAGATTCGTATCCTGTTGAGATTGTTTTCACAGATTTTATCTGGATCAGTCTGGCAGTGATAGCGATTACCTTGGCAGCCTCTTATCGTCCTGCATTCATCGCTTCTCAGGTAGAAACCACACTCGAACTCTAATCTTCACATATTTTTTTTCTGATTTCTACCGCCTGGTTCATGCCCATTTCGGCGGCCTTTTGCAGATCAGAACAGGCTTCTGAAAGACGCTTCATTCGTTGAAGAGTTATTCCTCTGTGAAAATATCCAGATGGATTTTCGGGATCATTGACCACGGTGAGTGTGAAATCTGATAAGGCCTCAGCTAGCTTTCCGTTCAAATATCTCGCTTGGCCTCTAGCTAAATGATAATCGGCGTTCAAGTTTTCATAAGAGAGCGCTTTAGAATATTCGTATTCTGCCTCTTCCCACATTTTTTTGCCTGAAAATATCTTCCCTCGGTAAAAATACGACTCAGTATCCAAGGAATCCATTTGAATGGCGATACTGAAATCGTTCAGGGCTCCAAGAGTATCCCCATGATTCATTCTATAAAAACCCCGTTGTTTGTAAGTTTGGGAGTTGGCAGAAGAATCTGCGATGACCTCATCCAACTGAGAAAGTAACCCCTCATCGGAACCATTCTTGACCATGGCAAGTCCTTGTTTGGCAATTAGGTGATTTGGTTTGAGTTCCAATGCGGATTCGAAATAAGAGATGGCCAGCATATTTTCTCCTATCCGGGAAAATGCGCGACCTTTTTCAGCATAATAATCCGGATTGCTCGGGTCATATTCTATGGCTGCATCAAAATTCAATAAAGCCTGATCGTACTCACCCAATTCAAAATTTGCCAGCCCGATATGATAATAAATTTCAGCAGGATTTTCTGACTGAGCAGTTGTGATCCGGGAGACGCCGCGATCCGTGGCTCCTTTTCGGTAAATGATGCGTGTGGTCTCTCCGGGTGGCAAATCCAAAAAGCGCTCAAAGTCTGTAATAGCAGCAAGATACTGTTTGAGCAGATAGCGAACTCGGCCTCGGGCAAAATAGGCCTCAGCATTTTCCGGATTCAAAGTGAGCAGGATAGATAAATCAGTCAGGGCACTTTCGTAATTCCCAACTTGTTCATGTGCTTGTCCACGAATCCAATAAGCCTCGTCGTCCCTAGGATGAGTTCCAATCCATAAATCTAAATAGGCTATAGCAGCAGTCCAATTTTCCTTTTCAAAGGCATCTTGGCCCTTTTGAAAATTTCCTCCTTTTAATTCGACGGACTCTTGAGCCCCAACCTGAAGCGAGAAACTGAATATCAAGTAGAATGTAATCAACCGAAGCATAAATCAGGATTTTGATTCCCCTTGTCATTGGAGAAAGTCTGCAATTTATTTGAGAAGGTACCAAATCCAAAGAAACCTAATCTCATTTTCAAACGCTCAAATTTAATATGATGACATTTTTGAAGGAGAGTTGTTTCTTTTTTGGGCCTCAGAGCTGACTTCGAGACAAGAGTAAGGTAGAAAATCAAAAAGAGTTTCGGAAGTTGCTGACTTTTTTACTTCAGATTTGAGATAAAGCACATTTCTATCACTGGTCAAATGACGCCGATTTACGGCAGACGGTTTTAAAAATTGTATTTTTTTTAAAAAACGTCAAATTAAAATCCAATTTGCTATTGCTAAGGCATGTTTATTGGAGAACAGTTTTAAATCAACCAAGTACAATCAATTATCCCATGGCAAGAAAAATCAGTCGATTACTTTGTGTTCTTTTCATTTTTTCAGGCTTTCAACTGGTGGAAGCACAAACTGAAACCTCCGTAGATGCGCTAAAATCCGGAACTATTGACAGCCAGTTTGAGTACATCTACCAAAATTCAAACAATTTTCAGGAATATAAAGTCGTCAAAAAATCCAATCTGGATCAATTGAAATCCAACCTTTTGGATTCGATGAAAGTCATGCGCGCTGAAGTGGCCGCTCAAAAGGCCTTGATTCAAAGTAAAAATGATTCAATCAGCAGATTAAATACCATTTTGAAAGCCACCGAAACTGAAAAGCAGGATGCTATCGAGGCAAAAGATAATTTTGCTTTTTTGGGAATGAGTATCCCGATGTCAGCTTACTCGTCCATGATGTGGATTTTGGTAGCGATTTTGGCTGCTGCTCTTGGCTTTTTCTCTTTTCAATATATGAGGAGTTTTAAGCGAATCAGAAAAGCGAAATATGATTTAGAGGAAGTGCAGGAGGAATTTGACAATCACCGGAAAAACACCTTGGAACGAGAGCGAAAATTAAAACGGGAATTGATTGACGCCCAAATGAGAAAATAACATCTTTGAGTTAAAGAGTCCTTGTTTTTTGAATAATTCAGATTCTAAAATCCGATCTTTAATTGATGGCGAAGAAATTTGAGGTGGCAGTGGTCGGTATCGGTGCTGTAGGTGCGGCGGCCCTGTATCAGTTGTCCAAGAGAGGGATTTCAGCTGTAGGTATAGACCGCTTTGATCCTCCTCATTCACAGGGATCTTCACATGGCGAGACGCGGATTACCCGACTTGCTGTAGGCGAGGGCCGTGACTATGTAGCCTTGGCAAAAAGATCTCATGCGATCTGGACTGAAATCACCTCCAAAAGTGCTCAGCAAATCTATTTCCCTACCGGTGGAATTCTGTTGGATTCTGGTGTGGAGTCTTGGGAAAAGCATGGCACAAAGAATTTTTTCGAGCAGACGGTTTCGCTAGCGCGCACTTTTCAGATCGAGCACAAGCTTATAGATTCTGAACAGATTAGGGCTGATTATCCGCAGTTTTTAATCGGATCCGCTGGCAAAGCCTATGTAGAAAAAGCTGCCGGATATTTACTTCCAGAATCTGCTATTGCCAACCAGCTTGCTCTTGCGAAAGGCCTGGGAGCGAAGATATACACCAATAAAAAAGTCAAATCCATCGAAAAAAGAGGATCCAATAACCTGCTGATTTTTCAGGACGAGGAAATGGAAGTCGGTAAGATCATTTTAGCTACAGGTGGATGGATCAAGGATTTTTTGCCAGAAGATCAATCTGCTGAATTTAAGATTTGTAGACAGATTCTACACTGGCTTGAATTGGAAAAAGGAACCAGTTACTGGAATCAATCTCCTGTTTTTATGTGGGGATTTGGGCCCAAACCAGAGGATTTTCTCTACGGTTTTCCCTCTCTTGATGGACAGACTGTCAAGATGGCTACAGAATCTTTCAATGATTCCAAGCATCCAGATAACCTGGAACGCGCTGTGAGTGAAAGTGAACAAATAGATTTTTGGGAAAACAAGGTAAAGGGAAGGATTCGGGGAGTCACAGGGAGAATCAAAAAATCCGAAGTCTGTTTTTATACCGTCAGTGCTGACGGGAGGTTCAAAATCGGATTCATGGACCAGGAAAAGTCTGTTTTGATGGCATCCGCATGCTCGGGTCATGGATTTAAACATTCAGCAGGATTGGGAGAGCATCTGGTTGAAAAACTGTTGGATGAAGAGCTGACTGTGAGTTTAGAAAGTTGATTGAGTCGGTTCTTTACTTTTCCGGAAAGCATATACTTGTAAAAAGTGATACTTTTGTCATCAACATTTAGATTTCAGGAATGGCTAAAAAAAGAGGAACTGCTTTAGAAGAGCACGAGAAGAGGAAGTTGACAAAGCAGAATTTGAGTAAACTGGGGGGAATTTTCAGCTTTTTGATGCCCTATCGGACAGCATTTTTTATGGGGATGCTGTTTCTACTTTTGTCCTCATTGACTTTGCTGACTTTTCCATTCGTCGCAGGAAAGCTTATTGATACCGCCCAGGGAGAAGATTGGTTTGTCACCGATATTAATTCCATTGCACTGATTCTGATAGGAATTCTTGCGGTGCAAAGCCTCTTTTCATTCTTTAGAGTCTGGCTTTTTTCCTTGGTTTCAGAGCAGTCTATGCGTGATATACGGCATGCACTTTATTCTAGATTAGTCAGACTTCCCATGACATTTTTTGATCAGCGGCGAACAGGAGAATTGATCTCCAGAATTACTGCTGACGTGACCATGCTTCAGGACACCTTTTCTGTGACATTGGCTGAACTGTTTAGACAAGTTATCACCTTGATTGCCGGGGTTATTTTCCTGATGGTGACCACCCCGAAGTTGACTTTATTTATGTTGGCTACTTTTCCGGTTTTAGTGATCATCGCGATGGTTTTTGGGAAGTTTATCCGAAAGCTCTCCAAGATAACCCAGGATGAACTTGCCGGAGCCAATGTCATCGTCGAAGAAACACTGCAATCGATCAGTACAGTAAAGTCTTTTGTGGGGGAAGATTATGAATCACGCAGGTACCAGACCGGCTTAAATCGTGTAGTCAGTGTTGCGTTGAAAGCAGCCAAATACCGGGGAGCTTTTATTTCCTTTATCATATTCGCACTTTTTGGGGGAATTGTGGCGGTTATGTGGTATGGTGCCAGCTTGGTGAGTTCTGGTGAAATGAGTGTTGGCGAATTGGTTTCATTCGTGCTTTATACCACTTTCATAGGCGGTTCAATAGCAGGGCTGGGAGATATCTATGGTCAAGTTCAGAAAGCAATCGGTTCTTCAGAGCGTGTTTTGGAGATTTTAGATGAGCCAGAGGAAGATTCCCGTGGTACTAAAAAAGAAAGTTTTTCTGGTAAAATAGTTTTTGAAAAAGTCGGTTTTCACTACCCTACCCGACCAGAAGTGGAAGTATTAAAGTCACTTTCATTTGAAGTGAATCCAGGCGAAAAAATCGCTCTTGCCGGCCATTCAGGAGCAGGCAAATCGACGATTATACAGCTTCTACTTCGATTTTATGAGCCCCAGAATGGCCAAATTAAAGTGGATGGTCAGCCGCTTTCGGACTGGGATCTTAAAAGCCTTCGTGCCCATATCGGAATAGTCCCTCAGGAAGTTTTGCTCTTCGGGGGTTCGATAAGGGAGAATATCAGTTATGCAAAACCTGCTGCCAGTGAAGATGAATTGATCGAAGCGGCTAAAAAGGCCAATGCATGGCAGTTTATTTCACAGTTTCCGGAGGGAATGGACACCCTAGTGGGAGAGCGTGGTGTGAAATTGTCCGGAGGGCAGCGTCAACGGATTGCCATTGCCAGAGCGATTTTAAAAGATCCATCCATTTTAGTCTTGGACGAGGCCACCTCCTCTTTAGATGCAGAATCTGAATCCTTGGTCCAAGAAGCTTTGGATGAATTGATGAAAGGAAGAACAACCATAATCATTGCCCATCGTTTGGCTACAATCCGTAAAGTGGATCGGATCTATGCTTTGAGCGATGGAAAAATAGTAGAACAAGGAAATCATATCGAGCTATTGGAGCGCGAAAATGGATTTTACAGCAATCTGGTTCGGCTTCAATT
>CAZFSC010000035.1:0-1745 GCA_964521585.1 uncultured Limnohabitans sp. | reverse complement strand
GCCATCTTTTTTTGATTTTCAAAAGTGTAGAGATGTTCAATAACAGAGTTTGAAAATACCAGATCAAATGAGCCTGTTTGGTATTGGGGCATAAAGGTAGCATCTCCTTTGACTCCGATCAGGCTCTGGTGGTCACTTACCTCCTTGTGTAAATTCAAGAGGGTGATTTCCACATTCGGGAGATCGGGGATTGAACTATCCTTCCAAAAATAGGATGTCCCCCCTAGGTCTAAAATTCGAATTGGCTGATTTTTTGAAAAAACTTTGAAGAAAAGTGCTTCGAAATCTTTTTGTCTTTTGGAGCGAAATTTAGCGCCGAGGGACTTAGGATTATCCGATGATGCAAATAAATCTGAAATAAAACTCATGATATGCCCTTGGGGCGTTACAGCTAATAAATAATTTCAAAAGTAATCAGGCTTGATGATTCTTTTCTTAATTTTGGCGGAGAAAAGATTTTCATTGCTCACATATAAACCAAGTATGATTTTTGAGAGATGATAAAGTCCTTTTTCGCATCAGACTTTTATGAAGAGAAAATTTGATCAGTATTTCCCTGTAGTATTTACCCTCTTTGATTTTTTGGTATCCTTAATCGTTTTGGTCATCTGTATGTTGATTCTGAAGTATTTCGGATATATCCAAACAGCTACATTTACCTCTCTATTGCCTCTGTCTCTACTTTGGATATTGATTTCTTCCATTCGTAAGGATTATAAGATCGGTCGGACCGATGAATATGAACATACCCTAAAGCAGCTTTCGGGCACTTTAATCTGGTTTATAGGAGCTTCCTCAATCCTTTGGTTGCCTCTTCGCAGTCCCAATTTGCATTTGATTCCGATCTTTGGGATAGCCTTTGGGATGGTTTTGTTCATGGGTTGTTTTCGGGTCGGGGTGCACCTGATGTTAAGACAATACCGAGTTCAGGGAAATAATTACCGAAATGCAGTAATTATCGGTAAAGGAGGAACTAGTCCTAGACTTGCAGATGTATTTCGGATCCGAAAAGATTTTGGGATAAATTTTCTAGGTTATTTTGACAATCAGTCTGATTGCAGTCTAACTCGCGGAGACTTAGATTCTTTTTTTGATCAGGCAGAGTCGTTGGATCTAGACCTGATTTACATTCATGAAGAACTCGAAGTTTCATTGGTGAAAAAGGTGATTGATTTCGCAGATGAAAATTACATTAAGGTCAAAATGATTCCAGGTGGCAGCCTTCAGTTGGAAAAAAATCTGTCTTTTTCCCGATATGGAGATTTTTTTGTAATCAATGTCAACGACATTCCGCTGGACAATGCCTTCAATAGTTGGGCAAAGCGAGCTTTCGATGTGATTTTTTCAGGTTTAGTGATCATTTTTATACTTTCTTGGTTGATTCCATTGGTTGGCTTACTGATCAAACTTGAATCGCCTGGACCGGTATTTTTTATTCAAAAGCGGAATGGAATCAACAATAAGGTTTTCAATTGTCTGAAGTTTCGATCGATGACTCCCAATGATTATGCAGACACCAAGCAAGCGGTGAAAAATGATCCAAGGGTGACGCGGATCGGATCATTCCTACGGAATACCTCTTTGGATGAAATGCCCCAATTCATCAATGTGTTTTTTGGAGATATGTCCATTGTAGGGCCTAGACCACATACCATCCCGATGAATCAAACTTTCAAAACTCAGATTCAACGATACAATTCCCGACATAAAATCAGGCCAGGAATCACCGGTCTGGCGCAGATTAA
>CAZFSC010000034.1:0-27003 GCA_964521585.1 uncultured Limnohabitans sp. | reverse complement strand
AAGCAAAAGGATGAAAGTCAGCTTGAGTGGAAAAATAATAGCGATAGGTTTTTTGACTCACTGCATGAATCAAATTGAAAGTCATAGATACTTCCTCCACGCTATTCAGACGAATATCATCTGGCAAGTGAGTATTCAATTCAGATAGTAACATCTCCATTTCTACCTTTTCTCTTAAGAAAAGCTGCACAAATCCTCCCAAGCACGAAACCCCTGAATCGGTTCGACTGGCTCCGATCAAAGAAAAATCTTCATGACCTAAGACATGTCGAAGCACTCGCTCCACTCTTCGCTGTACGGTAGGTTGGTTAGGCTGTGGAGCCCAGCCTTTGTAGCGAGCTCCAAAAAAGCTGATTGAAAAAAGGTAAGAATAGGGCCTGGATTGCATGTTCGAATATAAAGATAAAAACCACCTGGTGACAGGTGGTTTAGGTCTGGGAAACTTAAAATAGGTAGGCCAGTATCTTATTCCAATATTTTCTTCGCCAGCCAATCGCCGACCTCAGAGGTCTTGGAAGCTTTGCCTCCGTCTGCTATATCTTCGGTGACGATGCCTTCCTCCAAGGAAAGATTCACCACATCAGAAATCATCTTAGCTTCTTCTTTCAAATCAAAAGCGTACTCAAACATCATTGCCGCCGAAAGGACTGTCGCCAGTGGATTCGCAATGTCTTTTCCTGCCGCCTGCGGATAAGAGCCGTGGATAGGTTCAAACAATTTGACCGCTGAGCCAAGTGATGCCGATGGCATCAATCCCATTGAGCCGGAAATCACAGAAGCCTCATCTGTCAGGATATCACCAAATAAATTTTCTGTGATCAAGACATCATATGCTTTAGGCCAAAGTATCAGCCGCATGGCTACCGCATCCACAAATTCATATTCCACTTTCACATCAGGATATTCCGAGGCAAGTTCCTGAACAGTCTCTCTCCATAGTCTGGAAGTGGCCATGACATTGGCTTTATCTACGCAGGTTAGAAGTTTTCTCCGCTTTTGTGCCGCTTCGAATCCCATACGTGCCAATCGGACAATTTCTTCTTTGCTATAGACATTCGTATCAAAGGCCTTTGTGCCCTGCTCATTTCTCCCTCTTGGTTCTCCAAAATAAATCCCTCCGGTAAGCTCTCTGAAAAACACAAAATCTACCCCCTCTACCCGATCAAGTTTCAATGGAGACTTGTGGATCAGGGAAGGGAAAGTAAATGTAGGACGCACATTGGCAAATAACCCCAACTTCTGCCGCATGCGGAGTAATCCCTGCTCGGGTCGTACTTTGGCCTTTGGATCATTATCATATTTCGGATCACCGATGGCACCAAAAAGTATTGCATCGGAAGCAGCGGCGATTTCATGTGTGCTATCAGGATAGGGGTCGCCTGTCTGATCGATCGCCGCAGCTCCTACTACTGCTTTTTTGAATGTGATCTGATGCCCAAATTTCTGACCTATGGCATTTACAACTTTTACTGCCTGATCGATTACTTCTGGGCCGATGCCATCACCTGGCAATAGCGCGATATTCATTTCCATAAAACTTGGATTCTACTTTGGTTTGGGTTTGATTTAAATTTTCGAGGATATTAAGCATTTTTTCAGTAGCCATCATCGCTGCCACTGTTTGATCTGGATCCAGCCCTTTGGTTTTAAATATTTTGCCAAAATCCCATGTGATCACAGTCTCCACAAATGCATCTGTTTTGCCTCCTGGCGGAATCGAAACATGGTAATCGATTAACTTCGGGAGTTCTTTTTTTCTGGATTTATAGATTTTTTTCACTGCCTTCATGAATGAATCATATTGCCCATCCCCTGTAGCAGCTGCATCAAAAGATTCACCTTTGATATTCAGCCGAAGCTGAATTGATGGTTTGAGACCCTTGGAATGAGTCATATGGTATCCTTCAATATGAATCGTCCGGGCAATTGAATTATTCTGCAGGACATCTGAAATAATATAAGGTAAATCCTCAGTGGTCACCCGTTCCTTCTTGTCCCCAAGCTCTATGATCCGCTGGGTCACTTTGCTGAGTTCTTCTTTCTCCAGCGAAATACCCAGCTCTTCCAGATTTTTGAGAATATTGGCCTTTCCGCTGGTTTTCCCCAAAGCATATTTGCGTTTTCTGCCAAATCGCTCTGGCATCAGATTATTGAAATAGAGATTTTTCTTATTGTCCCCGTCTGCATGAATTCCTGCCGTCTGAGTGAATACATTCTCACCGACGACGGGCTTATTGGAGGGAATATGCTGACCGGAAAACTGCTCCACTAATTTGCTTACACGAAAGATCTTTTGCTCCTGTACACTGATTCTGAAATCCGTGAAATCCTTGATTACAGCCACCACAGATTCCAATGGTGCATTGCCAGCCCGCTCTCCAAGTCCATTCACAGTGGTATGAATTCCTGAAGCCCCATGAAGGATTGATTCCATCACATTGGCCACAGACAGATCATAGTCATTATGGGCGTGAAAATCGAAATGTGTATCCGGAAACTTAGCAGTAATCAGATCAAAATAATCCCGGGTTTCATCAGGGGAAAGTAAACCAAGCGTATCCGGAAGCATTATTCTTCTGATAGGCAGGTCTGTTAAAAACTGAATCAAATCGAGCGTATATTCTTTAGAATTCCGCATGCCATTGGACCAATCTTCCAGATATACATTGACTGCGATGCCATTTTCCTTTGCATAAGCAATGCATTTGGAGATATCCTCGAAATGCTGCTCCTGTGTTTTTTTTAACTGATGCACCAGATGGTTGAGAGAACCTTTTGTCAATAGATTCATCACTTTTGCGCCGGCAGACAGCAGCCAGTCCACGGAAGCCGGAGTATCCACAAAACCCAAAACTTCCACTCGGTCAAGCAATCCCTTTTCCGAAGCCCATTTGGTGATTTTTTGAACGCCGGCAAGTTCCCCCTCCGAAACCCGTGCAGATGCCACCTCGATCCGGTCTACTTTCAACTCTTCAAGCAAGAGCTTAGCAATCTGGAGTTTTTCTGAAGGCAGAAAAGAAACCCCTGAGGTCTGCTCTCCATCCCTCAACGTGGTATCCATGATTTCAATTTTTCGTTTACCCTCCATGCATTTGTGCTTTTACCCCGCTATCCAACTAGTCCTTATCGTGTTTTTTCAAAAGCTTCAATCTCTTCTGATATATTGATCAAATAATCGATGTCATCAAAACCATGCTTCATGTTTTCCTTTTTATATTCATTGATATCAAAGGATTCGGACATACCGGTTTTCAATAAAGTGATCTTCTGGGAAGGAAGATCAATTTCCACTTCCGAAGTAGGATCTGCCGTGATTGCATCCAGCAATTGATCTGCAAATTCAGGAGAAACGGTCACTGGAAGCACCCCTATATTAAGGCAATTATTTTTGAAGATGTCTGCAAAAAAACTGGAAACTACTGCCCGAAACCCATAATCATACAAGGCCCAAACGGCATGCTCCCGGCTGGATCCCGATCCAAAGTTTTTACCCGCAACCAGAATTTTACCGGAATAAGTAGGATCGTTCAGTACAAACTCTTTTTTGGGATTGCCCTCCACATCGTAGCGCCAGTCCCGAAAAAGATTGTCTCCAAATCCTTTTCTTTCTGTTGCTTTTAGAAACCGCGCAGGAATAATCTGATCAGTATCTACATTTTCTGTAGGAAGAGGGACAGCAGTACTTCTGAGTACTGTGAATTTATCGTAAGCCATTTTCTTTTGAATTAAAGATTGGAAAATTGGAAGATTAAAAAATTAATTTTCAAATACCTCTCTGGGATCACAGATTCGGCCGGTCACTGCAACTGCTGCTACCGTCAATGGCGAAGCAAGTAGGGTGCGGGCACCGGGACCCTGCCGGCCCTCGAAATTCCTGTTGGATGTAGAAACCGCATATTTCCCTGCCGGAATTTTATCATCATTCATCGCCAGACAGGCAGAGCAACCTGGCTGTCTGAGTTCAAAACCAGCTTCTTCCAGGATTTTGACCAATCCTTCTTCATGAGCCATTTTTTCGACCTCCCGTGATCCTGGCACGATCCAGGCCGTAATATTGTCAGCTTTTTTATGCCCTTTTACAAATTGGGCGACGGAACGTATGTCCTCGATCCGTCCATTAGTACAGGATCCCACAAACACATAATCCACTAGTTTCCCCTTAATAGGTTCGCCCGCCTCAAATCCCATATATGCCAAGGATTTTAGATAGGAAGTCTTGTTGCTGCCTTCCATGCCATCCGTGGTTGGAATATTTCCTTTGACTTTGATGCCCATTCCAGGGTTTGTTCCATAAGTGATCATCGGCTCGATATCCGTTGCATCAAAATGATATTCCTTATCAAAAACAGCCGCTTCATCAGATTTAAGCGTTTTCCAATATGCTACTGCTTTTTCCCATTCTTCTCCTTTCGGTGCATATTGTTTTCCTTGCAGGTAATTGAAAGTCGTCTCATCCGGAGCAATCAATCCACCACGTGCCCCCATTTCAATCGACATATTGCAAATGGTCATCCGTGCTTCCATAGACAGTTTTTGGATTGCGGAACCTGCATATTCCACAAAATACCCAGTAGCTCCCGCAGCGGTGATTTTGGCAATGATGTAAAGAATGATGTCTTTGGAAGTGACCCCCTTGCCCAGTTCACCATCCACGGTGATCCTCATTTTTTTGGGTTTGGACTGCATGATACATTGGGTGGCCAATACCATTTCCACTTCGGAGGTTCCAATCCCAAAAGCAATAGCACCAAAAGCCCCATGCGTGGAAGTATGACTATCTCCACAGACAATGGTCATGCCTGGCTGAGTAATGCCCAATTCCGGACCAATCACATGCACGATGCCGTGATGCGCTGAGCCTAGATCATGAAGTTCAATCCCGTACTTTGCGCAGTTGTCCCGAAGCTTCTGTACTTGCATACGTGAAAGCTGATCCTTGATCGTCTGTTCCTGGTGTACTGTAGGGACATTGTGATCAGGTGTGGCGATCGTTCGCTCGGGATATTTGACTCCTATTCCTCGGGTTTCCAAATTGAGAAACGCCACAGGTGAGGTGACTTCATGAATAAAATGCTTATCGATGAAGAAAATATCTGGACCCGAAGGGACAGATTTGACTACATGAGCATCCCAGATCTTATCAAATAAAGTTGTATTTTCCATAATTAGACGGTCGCATATTCTTTGACCGGAATTTTGTTAAGTGCATCGACAAAGGCCTGTGCTGAAGCAAGTACAATATCGCTGTGAGAGGCAAAGCCAAAATATGGCTTCCCGCCTTTAATCAATTTCATGTGAACTTTTGCTACATCGTCGCTCCCGTGAGTCATGGCTTGAATCAGAAATTCCTCCAATTCAACCTGAGGTTTTGCGATACTTTCTATCGCCTTCAAAACGGCATCTACGGGTCCATTGCCTGTTGCTTTAGCGGTATGGGAAGTTTCCCCGATCTTCAGTGTCACCTGACTTTCCACTGTTCCATTGGAAGAATAAGAGACTTTTTCCAATTCGATGAAATTCGAATCAGTAACGTATTTCCCGACCAGACCCATGAGGTCTTTTCTCCCAATATCTCGCTTGCTATCAGCCAGGAGCAAGAATTGCTCATAAACTTCCCGCAGGGCGTCTCCTTCCAGCTCCACTCCCAGTGCATCCAAATGGTGCTTCAATGCGGCTCTTCCTGATCTGGCAGTCAGCACTATCGTAGATTCTGCCACACCGACGTCAGTGGGATTGATGATTTCGTAGTTTTCTCGATGCTTGAGTACTCCATCCTGATGGATACCTGAGGAATGTGCAAAAGCATTTCTTCCTACAATTGCCTTATTAGGCTGCACCGGCATATTCATCAGCTTGGATACCAAACGGCTGGTATTGTAGATTTTCGGAGTAACGATTTCGGTATATACGTCTATGGATTTATGGCATTTAATCGCCATGACCACTTCCTCCATAGAGGTGTTACCAGCCCGCTCGCCGATCCCATTGATCGTGACTTCTACTTGACGGGCTCCTTGTTGGACCCCAGCCACGGTGTTGGCGGTGGCCATGCCTAAATCATTATGGCAATGGGTAGCAATTATCGCCTTATCAATATTTGGAACCCGATTCTTGAGCATGGCAATAAATCCGCCGTATTGCTCAGGAAGACAATAACCAGTCGTATCAGGAATATTCACCACTGTGGCTCCAGCCTTGATAACTTCTTCAATAATCTTGGCCAGAAAATCATGATCTGCCCTTCCTGCGTCTTCGGCATAAAACTCCACATCCTCCACAAATCGACGGGCAAATTTGACCGCCGCCACACCCCGGGAGATTATATCCTCTGGAGTGGATCTCAGTTTGTATTGAATATGGTAAGGGGACACACCTATTCCGGTATGGATCCTTCCTTTCTTTGCAAATTTCAATGACTGAGCTGCCACTTCGATATCCTTCTCCACAGCACGGGAGAGTGCACATATGATCGGATTGGTTACAGCCTTTGAAATCTCCACTACGGAATTGAAATCACCGGGACTCGAGATGGGAAAACCCGCCTCGATGATATCCACACCCAATTCTTCCAGGGCTTTCGCTACGATGATTTTTTCCTGGGTGTTCAATTGACATCCCGGCACCTGCTCCCCGTCTCTTAGGGTAGTGTCAAATATCCAGAGCTTCTCAGTCATAATTTAATTGTTTTCTGGTCTCAATTGGCGGACGACAGCTCCTGCCTGCCACATTTCTGATTCTCTCAGTTCCTTCAATTCTTCCTCCAGCTTTTCTCTGTAATCTGGTTTAGAATTAGAATCGATGGATTTCTGAGCTTCTTTACCTGATTTAACAGATTCATAAAGCGCTTCGAATACGGGCTTGGAAGCATCCCGAAAAGGCTTCCACCAATCCAATGCACCACGCTGGGCAGTGGTGGAGCAATTGGCATACATCCAATCCATTCCGTTTTCCGCTACCAATGGCATCAAAGATTGGGTCAATTCTTCCACAGTCTCATTGAATGCCTCTGAAGGTGAATGTCCGTTGGCACGAAGGACTTCATATTGGGCTGCAAATATTCCCTGAATCGCACCCATCAGGGTTCCTCTTTCTCCTGTCAAATCGGAGGTCACTTCCCGGTAAAAGTCTGTTTCAAACAAATACCCCGAGCCTACTCCGATTCCCAAAGCGATGACCCTTTCTTTGGCGCGACCGGTTCCATCCTGGAAAATGGCATATGAAGAGTTGAGTCCCCTGCCTTCCACAAACATTCTGCGAAGTGAAGTTCCGGAACCCTTCGGAGCAACCAATATCACGTCAATGTCCGAAGGAGGAATGATTCCGGTTTTTTCTTTATAAGTAATCCCAAAACCATGAGAAAAATAAAGCGCTTTGCCTGGAGTCAAATGTTTTTTCACCGTAGGCCAAAGTGAAATCTGCCCGGCATCAGAAAGTAAAAATTGAATGATCGTGCCTCTTTGGCAGGCTTCTTCCAGTTCAAAAAGCGTGACGCCTGGCACCCACCCATCTGCAATAGCTTTGTCCCAAGTCTTGGAGCCTTTACGCTGTCCCACAATGACATTGAATCCATTGTCTTTCAGGTTGAGTGCCTGACCTGGACCTTGGACACCGTAGCCAAGTACTGCGATGACTTCGTCTCGGAGCACTTCTCTGGCTTTTTCCAGAGGGAATTCATCTCTGGTTACTACGTTTTCTTCTACTGATCCAAATTTTAATTTCATTTTTCAATTGGTTTTATAGGTTCTTTTCGTTCCTGGATTTTAGTTTTTATTTAAATTTTCTAGGGTGATTACTTGACAAAGCTGTCGATGGTCAACATTCGCTTAGCGACTGCTACTCGCCCGGATCTTGCAAATTCAAGCAATCCGTAATCTTTCAGGATTTCCAGCAGTTCTTTAGTTTGCTCTTTGTGTCCTGTCAGTTCCAGGACCACAAATTCTGGTTCGGCAGCGATAATCTTTGCATTATGCTGACGGATGATTTTCTCCAAGCCCCCGTCCAGTTTGGAAACAGGGATTTTATAAAGAGCGATCTCCTGATAAACCACGCTATCATCCTCGTGGTAGAATGCCTTGATCACATCGATGATTTTCTCGATTTGATTGACTAACTGAACCACTGTCTCTTCGGTAGCGGTGACTTCAATAGTGATCCGGTGGATTCCTGGCAATCTGCTTTCTGATGCGGTCAAGGCATCGATATTGATGCCCCTTCTCGTGAAAATGATTGTGATCCTATTGAGAATCCCGATGAAATTTTCGGTAATGACGAATATGGTATATCGCTTCATTGTATCGTGTTAGCTTAGTCTTACTTCCTCCACCGAACATCCAGTGGCGATCATCGGGAAAACATTATCTTCTTTTTCTACGACCACTTCAAGAAAAAACGGCCCGTCATGGATCAGCATATCTTCAATTGCTTCCTTCAAGTCAGTCCGGTCGGTCACTTTCTGAGCTTTAATGCTGTAGGCTTCGGCAATTTTGATGAAATCCGGATTGTCCAGTTCTGTAAAGGAATAGCGCTTATCAAAGAACATCTGTTGCCATTGGCGAACCATACCGAGGAAATTATTATTCAGAAGTACAATTTTCACAGGTGCCTTTGTCTGCATTATGGTTCCAAGCTCCTGAATCGTCATCTGGATTCCTCCGTCTCCCACCACACAAATTACCTGTCGGGAATAATCATGCAGCTGGGCCCCCAGGGCTGCAGGCAAGGCAAATCCCATCGTTCCCAATCCACCGGAAGTGACCTGAGTTCTGGTTTTTTTGTAATTGAAATAGCGCCAGGCAATCATCTGATGTTGTCCTACATCAGTCACTAATACGGCATCATCTGCCTTGTATTGGTTCAATTGATGGATGACTTCGCCCATGGTCAGACCTGCTTTGGTAGGCTTGAGATCGTTATGAATCACTGCCGAATTTTCTTCCAGTTCCAATTCACGGAATTTTGACATCCAATTCGAATGACTTTTTCCCCTGACTGCCTCAGTAAGCAGACCAAGACTTTCTTTGCAATTGCCCAAAACAGCGACTTCGCATTTTACTATTTTATTGATCTCTGCAGGATCTAATTCAAGATGGATAACTTTGGCTTGTTTTGCATAGCGCTTCAAATCTCCGGTCACCCGATCATCAAAGCGCATTCCCACTGCGATTAGCACATCGCATTTATTGGTAAGTAAATTCGGCGCATAGTTCCCGTGCATTCCCAGCTTCCCTACATAGTTTGGATGATCTTCTGACAGGGCGCCAGAACCCAGCAAGGTAGAAGCTGCCGGGATTCCGGTTTTTTCCAAAAATGCTTTCAGTTCCTCTTCTGCTTTACCCAATATGACCCCTTGCCCAAAAAGCAGGTAAGGTCTTTTTGCCATATTGATGAGAAATGCGGCTTCCTGAATGACATTCTTTTCTACAGGAATATTTACTTTATAGGATCGAAACCCTTCACATCGACTGTAATTGAATTCTCCAAAATCTACTTGTGCATTCTTGGTGATATCGATCAATACCGGACCCGGTCTTCCCGACTTGGCAATGTAAAATCCTTTGGCAATCGCCGGGGCGATATCCTCCACCCGACGCACCTGAATATTCCACTTGGTCCCTGGCATCGAAATGCCGACTACGTCTGTCTCCTGAAATGCATCGGTCCCTAACAAATGAGCTGCTACTTGGCCAGTAATGCAAACCAATGGAGTGCTATCAATCTGCGCGTCCGCCAATCCGGTGATTAGATTAGTCGCTCCTGGACCGGAGGTAGCGATACAGACACCCACTTTACCAGATACTCGGGCATAACCCTGGGCCGCATGGATCGCCCCTTGCTCATGCCGGGTGAGGACATGGCGTACCTGATCGTGGTAATCGTATAAGGCATCATAAACCGGCATGATCGCTCCTCCGGGATAGCCGAAAATGATTTCTGCCTGCTCATTGATCAGCGATCGTACAACGATATCTGCTCCTCTGATTTTGGAATCTTTCATTACCTTAAAATTTATCTGTCACGCAACCCTCGGAAGCATTTGAAACCAGCTTGTTGTATTTTTTAAGAGTGCCTTGCAGTCCGGGGATATCTTTTTGTTTCCAGGATTTTCTTCTTTCTGACAAAGTCTCTTCTGAAAGCGCGACAGAAAGCTCCATTTTATCTGCATCGATGGTGATTTCATCCCCATTTTCGAGCAAGCCAATAGGCCCCCCAGTCCAGGCTTCAGGAGTGACATGACCCACTACAAATCCGTGTGTACCACCAGAGAATCTGCCATCGGTAATCAATGCCACTGATGAGCCCAATCCCGCACCGATGATCATGGAAGTTGGTTTCAACATTTCTGGCATACCCGGACCACCCTTTGGTCCTACATTTCGAATCACCACCACGTGCCCGGCTTTGACCTGATGATCTCGGATGGCATCATTGGCATCCTGTTCAGAATCAAAGACTATGGCAGGCCCGGTAAATTGTTTGCCTTCTTTTCCGGTAATTTTGGCCACTGCTCCCTTTGGAGCAAGATTCCCTGAGAGAATACACAAATGCCCTTCGGGTTTGATTGGGTTTTCTACCGGATGGATGACATTGACCATAGAAGGAACAATTGCATCAATATTCTCGAGATTTTCGGCAAGGGTTTTTCCAGTCACTGTCAGACAGTCCCCATGCAGAAATCCCTTTTCCAGGAAATATTTCATAAACGCCGGCAATCCACCCTGCTCATGAAGATCTTCCATCAAGAATTTCCCAGAGGGCTTGAAGTCCGCCACCATGGGGGTTTTTGCATTCAGCGTTTTAAAATCTTCCAAGGTAAATTCAATCCCCGCAGTCTGGGCTATTGCCAAAAGATGGAGGACTGCATTGGTGCTTCCACCTAGGGCAATCACCACCCTGACTGCATTTTCTATACTCTTTCTGGTAATGATGTCACTTGGCTTGATATCCCTTTCCAGAAGGATTCGCATGTACTTGTTCACTTGCCGGCATTCATCTGATTTTTCTAAGGAATTTGCAGGATAAGATGCCGAATAGGGCAAGGACATCCCCATGGCCTCAATAGCGGAAGACATGGTATTTGCAGTGTACATGCCTCCACAGGCACCAGCACCGGGACAGGCATTCCGGATGATCCCATCGTAGTCCTCATCAGAGATTGCTCCGTTAATTCGTTTTCCGAAAGCCTCAAAAGCAGAAACAATGTTGAGTTTTTCACCCTTGTAACTTCCTGAAGCTATCGTTCCGCCATAGACCAATATGGAAGGTCGGTCGATCCGAAGCATTCCCATAATGGCCCCTGGCATATTTTTGTCACAGCCGGCAATTCCAATACATGCGTCAAAAGAATGCCCCATAATAAACGTCTCGATGCTATCAGCAATGATATCCCGGGAGACCAAGGAATATCGCATACCCAGTGTACCCATGGACGTACCATCAGAAATGCCTATGGTATTAAAAATCAAACCGGTCAAATCGTGGTCCTGAGAGGATTCTTTGATTAAGCCGGCGAAGTCGTTCAAATGCATATTGCAGGGATTACTCTCATAGCCACAACTGGCTATCCCTACAAAAGGCTGTTTCATTTTCTTGTCACTCAATCCAGTGGCGTAGAGCATCGCTTTTCCTGCAGGATGCTCTTCATTGTCGCTGATTTCCCAACTGTGTTTTTTTAGGTTCATGGTCTTGGAAAAAAAAAATGCCTCAGGTTAATGAGGCACTTAGATTTTTTATTTTAGTTGGTATAAATAGTCTAGTGCCTCACATCAAAATCCAATGAGAATAATAATAAAGCTTAGCAAGAAGACCACTCGATACATATAACTGTCTAGGTTTGAAAGATTAGGATAGTCAATCACTTTCCAAACTTAAAACCGTTTGGGCAGACTTACAATATTTAATTTTACATTTTTCTGTTTTTGTTGCTATTAATTAATGACAAAGATATTATTTTCGATATTTTATTTTGCTTAACATTATTTAAGCCCTATAAATCAGATAATGATTTGTTGAAAAATTCAATTTTCAAAATTTTGTATTGAATTTAAGCTTATTCAAAAATTTTCACAAAAAATTTCCTTTTCATTAATAAAAAAATCTTTAGCCCCAGTCTAATGCAATAATACTTGGATTTGTTAGCATTTTATCAAAATGAAAAAATGCCTGAAATCAGCGGATAAAACTTCTATTTTTGTTTAAACCAAAAACTATGATTTCATTTCCCAACGCCAAGATCAATCTTGGGCTTCACATTACTTCCAAACGAAAAGACGGCTATCATGAGATAGAAACCTGTATGGTTCCCATTCCTCTTTTGGACGCTTTGGAAATGATCATAGATCCAAAAAAGACTTCCTTCAACTCTACGGGAATTCCAATCCCCGGAGGGGAACAGGAAAATCTGATTTTAAAAGCCTATCAGCTTTTGAAAAAAGACTTCCCAAATCTCCCTCATCTCAATATTCACTTGCACAAAAATATCCCAATCGGAGCAGGTCTGGGCGGGGGTTCATCCGATGCAGCTTTTGCCCTAAAACTGATGAATCATCTCTTTGATCTGATTTTGGACGATTTCTTTCTGGAAGAATATGCCGCCGAACTGGGGAGTGATTGTGCCTTTTTTATAGAAAATACCCCGAAAATCGCAAGCGGAAGAGGTGAAGTCCTTGAGCCTGTCGAGCTAGATCTAACGGGTGTTCATCTGATTTTGGTGAATCCAGGAATCCACATTGGGACCAAGGAGGCCTATTCCGGCGTAACACCCAAAACTCCAAAAGTCATTCTTTCGGAAGTGCTGGCTGATCGGAGACGCTGGAAAGAGGAATTGGTCAATGATTTTGAGAAAAGCATTTTCCCAAATCATCCGGAAATCGCTGATATCAAAGCTAAACTCTATGATTCGGGGGCATTTTATGCCGCCATGAGCGGCTCCGGTTCAAGTGTTTTCGGATTGTTTGAGTCACAGCCAAAAGAAATCACATGGGATGAAAAGTATTTCACTTTTGAAAGTCCACTGACTTTATAAAGATCGTGCTAACCTAAAAAGCGGAATGATTTGCGTCTTCGATTCAAATAGTTCAAAACTGGATAGGATAAGACTGAAACGAGGATAATCGCGGTGCCAAGGTAAAATTGAAAAGTCATTTTTTCACTTTCTCCAAAAATCAACACAGCCAAAATTATCCCATACACCGGCTCCAAATTCACAGTTAGATTGATAGAGAATACGGACAAGCGTTTCATCAATTCAACAGAAACCGAAAATGCATAGACGGTACAAATCCCTCCCAGAATAAACAGCCAAATCCAGTCATCACCCTTCCAGACGAGCTGAAGTCCATCCTCGCTCAGGTAATTGGCATACACGGGCATAAAGAACACTGTCAGGAGACAGGCTCCCGCCATTTCAAAAAAAGTGATCTGATACGGATTATGTTGGTGAGCCAATTTTCCATTAAGAACAGAGAATACTGCACCTAAAAAGGCTGAGCCTAATGCCATAAGTAAACCAAGCCAATATCCGGTTTCAAAGCTGAAAATCACCAAAAGCCCAGAGATCACCATGATGCCCAGCGCCACTTCGTACCATTTGATTTTAGTCTGATTGAAAATCGGCTCCACAAATGCGGTCCAAAGTGAGGTGGTAGCCATTCCGGCCAAGCAAACCGAGGCAGTAGAAACTCTGGCTGACCAAAAAAACAGAATCCAATGCAATGCAATCACAAAGCCTACCAAAATGACCTTTAGCATTTGGGGAAATGGCATCAATAAATTTTTTCGCTTCAAAAGAAATAAACCGGCAACTCCCAGCGAGGCGATCAGGGTACGGTAGAAAACCAGCTCTAATGCCGGCAAGCTGATCAGCAAGCCCAAAATCGCAGTAAATCCCCAGATCAAGACAATGAAATGAAGCATCAGGTAATCTTTGATTGATGCATTCATTTAGCGGGGAACTGTTTTGTAAAGTAGTAGGCCTGTCAAAGCAAAGACGATGTTGGGAAGCCAAACCGCCAGGATGGGGTATTCGGCACCATTCTCAGCAAAAGTTCTGGAAAGAATGAATAGAATGATGTACACAAAGGCCAATAAGAAACCCATCGCTATCTGAAATCCAGAGCCACCTCTTGATTTGCGGGCAGACATGATCACTCCGATAAAGGTCAGAATAATCGCTGCAAAAGGGGACATAAACCGCACATAACGCTCGATCTTATAGAAATTGACATTATCAGCACCCCGCTCTTCGAGAATTCTGATCTGCTGGGAAAGTTGGGGAAGCTTGAGTGTCTCATGGTGTTTTTCTGGCAAATCAAAATCCGCCGGAGTGATCGAAAGTGCAGTATCCAGATTTTCGCCGGTGGTATAGTTTTCTCCATCGGCTCTCAGCTCTCGCAACCTCCAGTTTCGAAGAGTCCATACATTTTTTGCAGTATCCCATTCGATCCGGTCCGAGGATAGTTTTTCCAATAATTTCCCATCACGGATCGTCTCCAGAGTAAAATAATAACCCAAATTCCCTGTTTTGTAAAATCTATTCAGATAAGCATAGGAGTCCGGGCCCACCTTAATATGAATATTAGCTTCGCTTGAAGCATTGCCCTTGTCCAGGTAATTGATCCGAAACTTCGTTACTCCTGCTGTTGCCACAGGCAATACCCAGCCGTTTAAGAAGAAACTGACTGCACCGATCATCACGGCTGCAAAGAAAAATGGCCGGAGCAGCCTCATAAAACTCACTCCGCTGCTCAGGATTGCGATAATCTCCGTGCGTCCAGCCATCTTGGATGTGATGAAGATGACGGAAATGAATACTGTAATCGGAGTCAGAAGATTATTTAAGTAGAGCCCGTAATTGCCCATGTATCTCAGAATCTCTTTGGAGGGAACCTCATTTCGAATGTAGGTGTCATTTTTCTCCGTGAAGTCCAATACCAATACAATAAGGATCAGCATCACTACTACAAAGAAGTAGGTCTTGAGAAAATCCTTGATGATCAGTTTGTCGAGTAGCTTCATATTACAACCTGGTACTCACTTTTTTTACCATTTGATCCTTCCATACGCCAAAATCTCCAGAAAGGATATGTTCACGGGCTTGCCCAACAAGCCAAAGGTAAAAACTCAGGTTGTGAATACTGGCGATTTGTGCGGCCAAGATCTCTTTACTGATAGTCAGATGGCGTAGGTAGGCTTTGGAATAAAAGGAACTCGCATATCCTCCGATAGCAGGATCAATGCATGTAAAATCATCCTTCCATTTCTCATTTCGGATATTGATGATTCCTTCCGAAGTGAATAGCATACCATTTCTTGCATTTCGGGTTGGCATCACACAATCAAACATATCCACTCCCAAGGCGATGCATTCCAAAATATTGGCTGGGGTACCTACACCCATCAAATACCGCGGCTTGTCCACAGGAAGAATATCCGTGACCAATTCAGTCATTTCATACATCATCTCGGCAGGTTCGCCGACAGAGAGCCCGCCAATGGCATTTCCTTCCCGCTCGCAAGAGGCTATGAATTCAGCAGATTGCACCCGCAGATCTTTATATACTGACCCCTGCACAATTGGAAACAGGGTCTGCTTATACCCATACTTCCCTTCCGTTCCATCAAATCGCTGAATACAGCGCTTGAGCCAACGGTGAGTCATTTCCATGGAAGTGCGTGCATAGGCATATTCACAAGGATACGGGGTGCATTCATCAAATGCCATGATGATATCAGCCCCAATTGTCCGTTGAATATCCATCACGTTTTCCGGCGTGAAATGATGTTTGGATCCGTCAATATGGGATTTGAACATTACTCCCTCTTCTTTGATTTTCCGGGTGCCTGCCAAAGAAAATACTTGATATCCACCACTATCAGTCAAAATAGGCAATTCCCAACCGTTGAATTTGTGAAGTCCACCGGCTTTTTCAAGGATATCCAATCCCGGCCTGAGATAGAGATGGTAGGTATTGCCCAAAATTATCTGGGCTTTGATATCCTGTTCAAGTTCGCGTTGGTGCACTGCTTTGACAGATCCTGCCGTACCTACCGGCATAAAAATAGGTGTCTGAATCTCACCATGATCTGTAGTCACTACCCCTGCTCTGGCTTTGGTATTCGAATCTCTCTTTGTAAGCGAAAACTTCATCTTAAGGAATTGGATTTCGGACAGTTTCTGAACATTGTCCATAAAGGGTACAAAAATATACGCTTATTCTTAAATGACTTGCTGAATTTGATTTTATATTTGCCCAGCAAATTGACCTATGGGCCTGTTTTTACTTTGGTTGTTATTCGGTATTGGAATATCCGTGCAGCTGGTTTACCTCTTATTTATTTTTGGAAAAACTGCCTTTTTCTTCAGAAAAAACAGCACCACGTCCGCGCCTGATAAGAATCCAGAAAGAGTCACTGTGCTGATCGCTGCACACAATGAGTTCCAAAACCTAAGCGTGCTCATCCCAAAACTTTTTGAGCAGGATTATGAAGCTTATGATGTGATGATCGTCAATGATCGGTCCACAGACCGGACCAAGCGCCTTCTGGAAGAGATGATGGCCATCTATCCAAAACTCCGATCGGTGACTATCAAATACACTCCAGCACATGTCACCTCTAAAAAATTTGCTTTGACTCTTGGTATAAAAGTGGCCAAAAACGATGTCATTTTGCTTACCGATGCGGACTGTATTCCGGACTCTGATCAATGGATCAGAAAGATGACCGCTCCGGTAAGAGAAGAGAACAAGACCTTTGCGATCGGATATTCAGGCTATGGAAAGAAATCCGGCTTTTTGAATGACTGGATTCAGTTTGAAACGCTCCTGACCGCTCTTTTCTACCTGTCATTTGGACTTTGGAAAAAACCTTTCATGGCAGTAGGCAGAAATCTCTGCTACCGAAAAAGCTTTTTCATGGAAGTCAAAGCGTTTAAAGGGCTTTGGCATATCCAAGGCGGAGACGATGATTTATTCGTCAATCTCCATGCTAACGGAAAAAATACGGCCATCGTCGTGGATCCTGAAGCAACTACCACCTCTATTCCCAAAGAAAACCGTAAGGAATATTTCATCCAAAAGAAAAGACACCTGCATGCCGGAAAATATTACGCCAGCGAAGACAAACAAAAAATCGGTTTTTACTCCTTTTCACATGCTTTATTTTGGATTGGAGGGCTTGGTTTATTGATTTATTTCGGTTTGGATCAAAGTTGGGAACATTTTTTGGTCGTTTTTGGTATTATCCTACTAAGGTCTATACTTGTTACGCTGGTTTTCAGCCGCGCGAGTAAAAAGATCCAAGGATCGGATTCCTCCAAAAAAATCTGGCTACTGGACCTCCTGTACCTCGGTTACTTTTGGATTTTGGGGACGATCTCCCACCAGTCAAAAGACATCCAATGGAAATAAATAAACGCGATTTTTCTTCGAAAGCTCTGGAAGATTTCGATCTGATCGATCAAGCTGTACAAAACAAAGATCAACAAGCCTTTGCCTCGCTCATGAAGCGGTACAAAAAAGCTGTGTACTACATGATCCTGAAAATGATCCGGGATGCGGATGATGCTGAAGATCTGACCATGGAGGCTTTTGCGAAAGCATTCAAAAATCTGCACCGGTTCAAAAAAGACTACACGTTCTCAACTTGGCTCTTCCGGATCGCAACCAATAATGCCATTGATTTTATCCGGAAAAAGAAACTCAAAACCATGAGTTTGAATACAACCTTATCGGATGACAGTGGCAACTCAGTGACCATCGATATCGAGGATGACGATAACAATCCCCAGGATGAGTACATCCGCTCTCAGCGGATCGAAATGGTACGGATCTTCGTGGATAAGCTTCCCGCTAAATACCGGAAACTTGTGCAGTTGCGCTACTTCGATGAACTCTCCTATGAGGAAATTGCCCAGGAATTGGAGAAACCCCTGGGAACGGTCAAAGCACAGCTGCACCGCTCAAGGGAGCTCCTATTTGAAATCGCATCTGGCAAAGAAAAACACATCTGATGAATCCCGGATCTGAATTAATCAGTAATTATTTTCCCGACTTGAGTGAAAATCAGCTTGCACAATTTGCCAAGCTCGGTGAGCTCTATGCGGATTGGAACAGCAAGATCAATGTCATCAGTCGCAAGGACATGGACCAGTTCTACGTACACCACGTACTCCATTCACTTGGAATAGCCAAAGTCATGGAATTCCAGCCCGGCACCAAAGTATTAGACATAGGCACCGGAGGAGGATTTCCGGGTATCCCGTTGGCAATCTTATTTCCTGATACGCACTTTCATCTGGTGGATTCGATCGGAAAGAAAATCGCTGTCGTCAAAGACGTGGTCAAGCAACTTAAGCTAAGCAATGTCGAACCCCAGCAGGCCCGGGCTGAAGAGTTGGTCCGGAAGTATGACTTTGTGATCAGCAGGGCAGTCACCCGGATGATCAATTTTTATCCCTGGGTGAAAAACAAAATCCGAAAAGAAGATTTCAACGAATTCCAAAACGGCATCCTTTACCTCAAAGGCGGAGATGTGGATGAAGAAATGGATGAGCTGGACAAATCTTACGTAGTCTATCACCTGGAAGATTACTTCAAGGAAGAGTTTTTTGAAACCAAAAAAGTCGTCTATCTGCCTTGGGAGGACAAACGGTAGGCTAATTCTGGGGGAATAAAAGTTTAAAGTTTAAAGTTCTTATATCCGCCATCCTAACAGGAACCTGATTTAATATAGTTGGAAGTTTACTAGTATCAGCTATGTCACGGCTTCCAGCTATGGACCTGTTGACCGTCGACTGCGGACAATTTTACCTCACTTCGAAAGTCTTCCAGTCAACCTGAAGATTTCCATTTGCATCCAGGTAGCTCAATTTGACCTGAAATTCCCCTTTTGTCTCCGGCGCCTTCAGTTGGATACTGCCTTTACCCACAGCTGATTCCGCTGTCTCAGACCAGTAAAGGACCGACCGCCAATCTTTGGTTCTTGCTCCGGCATCAGGAGCCGCAAATAGATTTTGATAGTCCAGCACCTTTGGCTGGATTCCCTGATAATCCAAATAGATTCCATTGGTGGGAATCGGGAATCCACCAAAATCATTTTTGTAGGAGCTGAAGCTGATCACGCCCGGAAAGACATCCTCATTCAGAAAGAAATTCCGTGTCAATACCTCCAGCTTTTGGAAACCCTTGGGATTGAAATTGGCCAATAAATCTGAATCAAAAACAGGCATGGCATCTACCAGCATCAACGGGTTTGAATCAAAAATAGCCCCCCGTACCTGATCAAGCACACGGTATTCTTTCCTTTTTTGAACGGTTCGCACACTCACTTCTGGCACAAATTCCTTAAGCATCACTTCTGTTGATTCGAAGCGGGTGTAATCATCCAAATCATAGGTCCTATCTTCTACGAATCCTGTGACGACGGGAAATATACTGCTATCAAATTCCTGCACGAAATACCCTTCAACCTGGCCTGCCCGCAGGAGTTCCAGAAGGAAGGCTTCATCTTTCGGCGTAATAGTCAAACTTGGGAAAACAAATCCGGTCTTAAATACAGTTCTGGGCGCAGGGGATACAATACTAAAATCCAAAAGGCTTTGATTTTTATTGCCTTGTGCGACCATATATCGCCAATTTTTCATCCCGCCTGCATCAAAAAACAAGGAGCCACTATGATCTGGTCGGTCAGTAAATAAGGCAGATTTTACCCCATGCAGTGACAGAAAATAGAGTTGGGTGGTATCCGGATTTTCCTGCTCGAGCTGTGCTTCTATGATATGGCCAAAAAGTTCCGGAACCAGTGTTCGATCAGTTACACGCTGATAGATCATCCCCGACGGCAATATCTCCTGAGCCATCAAAAACGGATTACTTACCGATACGGCCACTTCATTCACCTTCACCTGCGGATCGATTGAAATCGAAAACGTCTCCCCTGCCCGAATCTGCCCTGAAGGCATTGAGATCAAGTCGGATTTTGAGGTAGTGACTTTTCGGGCGGTAGAATTTGCCTCCACTGCCGGAGGGGTAGTATGATTGAAAATGGTGACAAACTGCTGTGAAAGCCCCTCTTCCATATCCAGATATGGGCTGACCCGAGTAAACACCCGTAGCAGGTAATGATCCGAAGGCAGGTTGGTAGGAATCCGTAGAAAATTAAAAGCCTGACCTGCGTCCAGAGGCATTTTGGCAATGGCTACCGATTCATTGTAGCGATTGAGGAGTTCGGCATAGATCACCTGGGAAGGTGCCGGCGAATCATCCACCATAGCTTCAGACTTGATCCAGATTCGCTCCCCTCCGAAATAAATATTCTTGGGAATGGAAAAACTGATTTTCTCGGATTTCAACTGCACTGTCTGCGCCTGGCTTCCAAAAACAAGAAGGATCATTCCCAATCCCAATAAAAGCATTGATTTTTTCACCTGATACATCATTAATCTTCCCAAAATTGAGGTCTTACATTTGTTCCTCTGATTGTACAGTCCACACAATTCCTGGAGGCATACCGGTAGCCGATGGGATTGAACGAATTCTCAGGATATATCGGGGTGGTCGGCAGATTATTCCCTGATTTGAACACCCGGTCATAATCTCTGATCAAGACCGTATCCGGCGCAGTGATACAGTTTTCATATTCCGGAACTTGTGCTCGCCAGGGAGCAACTTCCCTAATATCTATAAACAATCTTCGCTGCTTCACTTTTCCCAATCCAACCTGACCGATCACAGGCACATTGGGGTTTTGGTCCTGAGTGATATTGCCTCTGACGATGGAGGGCAAAGGACTAAAAATCGAACCCAGATCGTCTGTATTTTTCTTTAGGATTTCCCAAAATTCCGCTGCATCCTGAGTCAACGCTTTCTGGGAAATCAGGATACTGTATCTTACCGTCAGGCGCTCATCTCCCTGATTGATCTGTTTGATGCTTTGACGGAAAACAAATTGATCTTTGAATCTGGAAGAGGTCTCCAAAATCAGATCCGAATTTCTTTTGCTCAGGTAGCATAAATCGATGCGTTCTTCCGGAGATCGAAGCACTACATCCTTTTGGACTGGGTCATATTTTACCTGAGTGGTAAGCGCAGGGCGAAAAGCCCAGGTTTCCTCAAATGTCCATAGAAAATCATCCACGGTGCTATTTCCTTGGGTAGTCAAAAAGATTTCAACCCCGGATTCATTTTTCACATAACCCACATCCAGGATATCCGGAGAGATCATCGGGGTTAAAGGTTTGGAGGAATAGCTATCGCCGTTGGGGAGAAAGATCCGCAGCGTGTAGGTGTCATTTTCGGGTATATTATATTTGAATTCGTACCTGCCGTTGCCCAGTTCTTTCAAAGGGAATTGCTCGCCTGCGCTTCTCTCCAAAAATACATTTGCCCCCATAATTTTGGTATTCTCATCAAATTCATCCTGGATATTGCGTGTATAGCTCAAGTCTACGATACTGGAAAGTCCTTCCGAATCCAGATAGCCTTCCACTACCAGCACATTGAGATCAGATGCTTCAATTTCTGGCTCAAAAGGCTCTCTACAGCCTATGAGTGTCGAAATGAAAAGTAGAAAAACTTGAAGTTTTCGTCTCATTAGAACTTGAAGTTATAAGTGATGAAAGGAATGGGACGGGCAAAAATAGACAGTTGGTAGCCTCGCAGTCTTCCTTCTACAGGCGTATAGTACACCGAGTAAGGATTGCTTCTTCCCAGTACATTATAGACCCCGGCTGACCAAGAGGCATGTGCAAGTTTGTTGACCTTGTGATTTCCTTCCAGATTGATGGAAACATCGATGCGGAAGTAGTCCGGAATTCGGTACGCATTCCGATCGGAAAAATACACCCGCTCCGATCCTGCATATTCAAACTTGGAGATCGGCAGTGTCACGGGTCTACCTGTACTGTAGTTCCCGTTGATGGACGTGTTCAGTCGCTTGCTCAGTTCATAATTCGCCACCAGGACTACGTGATGCGGCTGATCAAAATTACTGGAATAGAATTCACCCCGGTTGATCTTTTCGATACTTGGCTCATCGGAGGTTTTCATCTGCGATCGGGAATAGGTATAGGCGAAGGACCCTTTAAGTGCTCCGGTATTCTTTTTCAATAGCAATTCAATCCCATAAGCCCTTCCGATGGAATTAAGGACATCCTGCTCGATATTTTCATTGAGAATGATCGATGCCCCGGATCGGTAATCCAGCAGATTATCCATGTAGCGGTAGTAGACCTCCGAGGAAAACTCAAGTCGATTTCCTGCCAAATTCCGATAATAACCCAGCGAAGCCTGTCCGCCTGTCTGCGGCTTGATGTACCTATCACTCAACTTCCAGGAATCTGTCGGCGCTATGGCTGAAGTATTGGAAAGCAGGTGGATGTTTTGACGCATGGTATTGAAGCCCAGCTTGACCGAGGATTGGTTGGTCAGGTTATACCGTGCAGAAGCCCGAAACTCAGGTCCATGGTAAGTTTGTACATTTTCACCTGGCCCAAAGGTTTCCTCACCGATGACATTGGACTCCGTAATCGGTGCTCCCGGCACATATTGATTCATCGTCAGGGGCCCATACATCTGGTACAGCATGTATCTGCCTCCATAACTCAGCGACATTCGATCATTGACAATAAATTCATCTCCAAAATAAACCGAAAACTCCCTGGCCTGCTCATCGTCGAGATTCTTTGGAATTACGATCGACTCCTGGCCAAAAGGCTCATTGCTGCCGGGATTCAATTGATATTGGATCGCATGTAATCCAAATTTTAGAATATGTCGCTCGCTCTTGCGGTAATCAAAATCCGCCCGGGCATGAGCTTGTCTGACATCGAAATTGAAATCAAAGGAATTCAATGGATTATCCTCTCCGATGATCCCAAACTTATAACTGTCATAGCCTGCCGTAAACCTTCCTTCCAGTTCATCATTGAAGAAATGTCGCCAGGATAGTGCAAGATTGATATTTTGATAGGAATAGGTGGTGTCCGGATCGAAGCTGAATTCATCCCTGCTGAGGTAACTGGTAAATTCCAGGCTGTTTTGCTCATTGATCTCATGCCGGATATTTGCATTAAAATCGTAGAAAGAGGCATTCGACCCATTCAGCGCAGCCTCATCATCCAGCAGATTCAAGGCCCAATTGGAATAGGTGGTCCGGCCACCGACTATGAAGCTGGTCTTCTCCCCGATTGGACCTTCCAGACTCAATCGACCGGTCATGATCCCGATTCCTCCACTTCCTCCGATTTTATCTGTCCTTCCAAATTTTGGGGTCACCTGAAGCACCGATGAAAGTCTCCCCCCGTAATTCACCGGAACAGAACCCTTGTAGAGTTCCACGCCGGAAACCATATCGGGATTGAAAGCAGAAAAGAATCCGAATACGTGCGCCGGATTGAAAATGGTAGACTGTCCATAAAGAATTAGATTCTGGTCCGCTGCACCGCCCCGTACATTGAATCCCACACTGGCCTCTCCCACGGTATTTACACCGGGCATGGTGAGAATCCCACGGAGAACATCGACTTCTCCAAGCACCGCCGGCAGTCGTTTGACTTCTGCAATACTCAGGGACTGCACGCCCATTTCAAGTTTGTTGATATTGGATAGGGCACCCGAACTCACCACAAATTCATCCAAAGAGAGGATGCTCTCCTCAATCCGCATATCGAGTGTTCCGTCCCCGCGCAGATCGATTTGTCGCTGCTCCTGGAATCCTCCAATATTCTGTACCGTGATCGCATGTCTTCCTTTGGGTAGGGTAAGCTTGTATCTGCCTGCCGCATCAGTGACTACCTGCGTATAATTGATCTTTTCCAACACCACCGCACCATTGATGGGCTTACCTGTTTCGATACTGCTGACTACGCCGCTGAGGGTGGCCATTTTTGATCCGGGATTGTCGGACTCCCTACCGATCACGAAGCGTTTGTTTTTGGCAAAAGCCTCCAGCGAATCGGATAGACCGCCGGCAGCATCCTGACGCTCCTGAACCTGGAAATAATCGGAGGGAAAAGTCAGCGCCAATCTTCTCCCCTTGGTGATCCAGACTTGCTGGTCTGAATCAATGGTGTAGGTCAAGCCCTTGCCTTCAAAAAGCTGATCCAATGCTGGCCTCAAATCAGAATTGCTGAGCTGTAAATTGACACTGACCGAAGCCACATCTTCTTCTTTGAAGAAAAAACGATAGGTGGTTTCCGATTCAACTTTGGAAGCAAACTGCTCAAACTTCATCCCGATATACATTCCCGACAGTTTGTTGGGACTTGTGGTCTGGGCAAAAATCTGTGTACCGCCAGAGAGAAAAAGGAATATCAGAATGATATTTTTCATCCGCATGTAATTTGTATTTTAACTGTCATATCCCATCCCGCATCTGTCCGCCGAAGGAGGATAGTCAATAATCATTTCAATCTGTAAGCGCGCTGTCATCCTCAATTTCATTTGACAAAGCCTTCAAACTCCTGATCGCTATTCAAACGCAATTCGACTAAAGTAGCGAAATAGGCCTCTGTATTCCTTCTGAAATCAATCGGGTTATCTCTGAACTGTTTTTTCACAGCTTTCTTATCCAGTCCCAGCAGCTTGATGGCCTGGGATTTTCGGCTGATAGGTTCAAACTGGCCCGCATGCCATAAAAAATACTCCGAGTAGGGAATGTATTCCTTGACGTATTGCCCAAGTTCCTTGACCGGCTTGAGCAGCTTGTAGTGCTTGATCAGCAGTTTGACTTCCTTGTCAGCGGATACTTCATAGAATCCGTTTTTGTGATGGATATAGGATTCATTTCCCGGGAAATTTCTGAAAACCGTTCCGTCTGAAAGTCTGAACTCCCCCACTTTCTCGGATTTGATCAGGATTTTCTGATTGTGAACCGGATGAAAGGTCACCACATAATCCGCCTGGCTATCGTACAGCAAAGGCACTTCACTGTAGCTGACTTGGTTGATCTGCAGTACTCCGGGCTCAAACACCCGGGTTTTGTAAAAGGGAAAACCATCGAAATTCCTGGGCGAATCGGCATACAAGCCGCCGGAAATCAACTCCTGGAAAAAAGGCAACTGCTCCTGGTACAGCGACAGGTAGCTTTTGGGCTCTTGCACCACCTGCGCATTTGCCGCTCCTCCCAAAAATAGAAGCCCACTGAAAAAAAAGATTATTTTTAGCATACAAATCTATTGCACGATAGTACTACAGATTTGATTCAGATTTTCCAAGATTATCATCAATGGCAATTGTAGGCTTTAAATGGATAAAATGCATTTTACTTCAACTTTAATATGATCAACAGACGCACACTTCTCAAATCAATTGCTTTAGGCGCAGCATCGCTTCCTTTGGGTGCTGCAATCGCCCCGGCAGCTCCAAAGAAAGAATCAAAGTTTCACTATTCATTAAATACCAGCACGATTCGTGGGCAAAAATTGGCACTTCCCCAAGTCATCGAACTTGCCGCACGGGCGGGGTACGATGGGTTTGAACCCTGGATGATGGAAATTCAGGCTTACCTGGAAACGGGGAAATCCCTGGCTTCCCTGAAGAAACTGGCTTCGGATGCCGGACTACAGTTTTTTGATTGCATTGGCTTTCCGACCTGGATGGCTCAGGATGAGGAGAAAAGTAAGGCTGGGTTTATTCAGATGGAAAAAGAAATGGGGATTTTGGCAGACTTGGGTTGCCCCAGAGTGGCGGCTCCCGCGATCGGAACCGAAGCGCCCCTGGATCTGATGCAGGCCGGAGAGAAGTACAAACGACTGTTGGAACTGGGGCGAAAGACCGGAGTCATGCCGCAATTGGAATTTTGGGGAGCCTATCCTTCCTTCTATCACCTGGGACAGGCGATGGCAGTGGCCGCAGCGGCAAATGATCCCGATGCCAAAATCCTGGCAGACGTGTACCACCTATTCCGGGGAGGCTCCGGATTTGAAGGAATGAAATTGCTGGATGGACATGCCATCGATATTTTCCATCTGAATGATGTGCCGGCAGCTATCCCCAGACTGGAGCAGCAGGACAAGGACCGGGTGATGCCCGGCGATGGGGCTGCACCGATGAAGGAACTTGCCGAGGTATTAAAAGCCAAAAACACCGAGATCATCCTTTCCCTGGAACTCTTCAATCCCACCTATTATGCCATGGATGCCGGATATGTAGTGCAGACCGGATTGGAAAAGATGAAGCAGTTCTTTGGCTAAGTTTGGAAATAGAAAAGAGAACTCACTGGCCCCGGTTTAAAAGCCGGGGCAAATATTTCCACCTTCCTTCTACTAATCTTTCTTTATTTTTCTAATTTGGTTGATCAATTCACCAAAAGCATTCGGCCCAAGTGAACGGCTTTCCTTATTTTTAACCAACCCCTTATTAAGCATTTTTAATGGCACTCTTTCAAAATTCAGTTCTTAAAAAATACCTGGCCTCGCAGAAGCATGACCCGATGCATGCCGCTTTCGGAGCTTATTTGGCTTATTTTCATGATCCCATGCGCCGGGCTAATATCCGCGCTTCGAAAGAAGAGCAGTTTCAGGAAGGATTTCTTCGGGAATTGTTCGTCAAGATCCTTGGCTATACCATCAATCCCGACCCGGATTACAACCTGACCACCGAACTCAAAAACATCAAGGACAGCAAGAAAACGGATGGTGCTATTCTCAAAGATGGCAATGCGCTTGCCGTAGCGATGGGAGGCCGTCTGGGCCATGGCCGTTTGCAGACTTGTCTTGCCCATTCCCGGCCGCGCGGCCAGAATGATTAGATCGGATTTGTTGAGGCCACCCAGCAACCGGTCTAAATCGGTAAAGCCGGTCGGCACGCCAATGAATTCGTCGCCGCGCTCGTGCAGTTGCTCGATACGTTCGAGGTAACTGCGGGCAATTTGTTTGATCGGCACCAGGTCGCGGGTGGTACGTTCCTCACTGATGCTAAAAAGGGCCTGTTCTGACCGGTCAATGACTACGTTGATGTCTTCGGCTTCGTCGAAAGCAAACTCGGCGATTTTACCGGCCGCCTTGAT